>JAOARK010000465.1 GCA_025210575.1 Schleiferiaceae bacterium | reverse complement strand
GAAGACGGCTATAATAATGCCGCTCAACTTTCTACTACTTTGTATTCTCAAATTAAACATGAAGGAAAATATACCAGAAACATTCACCCTATTCGTGGAGCACATGGTATTGCAGAAACGCAGTATTTTATGTCTAACAGAAACTTTGACATTACCAACGATACCGTTTTTGTAATGGAAATGGTTGGTGAACAAGGTGACCCTAATAGCCAACTGATCGTAAATTATGGTATAACCGATGTTGCTTACGGTATGCCTCCCAATGGTCAACAAGAAGATACAGACCTTGATGATCCAACTTCTGGTTTACAAACCAATGACGCACGTGTGTTAGGAGGTTTTCTTTTAGATGGCAAAATTCAATTTGTAGCAAACACTATTAATCCAGAAACCGGCAGAGCAGCGTTCTATCACGGGTTTATTGAAAACCCCGAATCTAACAAGCCTACAATTACCGGTAACATAATAGGTAGTGACACTTTAGATTACGGGTATCCCAACATTGCATTTTCTGGAAAGGAAGATTGTGAGCAGCAAGCTATTATTGGATTTGATTTTTCTTCAATTAATGACCATCCAGGAGTGGGAGCTATTTATTTTAATAATGCAGGTGAATATTCTGATCTTCAAATTCTAGTGAAAGGCGAGACCTACGTAGATCGCTTAGGTCCACCTTCGTATGTGCCTGGCTGGGAAAGATGGGGAGATTATTTTGGTATTCAACGTAAATTCAATCAACCTGGAGCAGTGTATTGCAATGGTTATTACGGACGTGGAGCAAATACCAATTCAATATGGACCTCAGAGGTTTTTAGTCCAGATACTAACACAACTGGGGGTGCCGTAGCAAATGGTCAAAATGTAGTTTTTCCAAACCCTACGAATAATGAAGAATATGTAAATGTTCAATTTAGTCTTGATAAACAACAAAACGTTTCAGCCTACATCTATGACATGAATGGAAGAATAGTTGAAAAAATTGTTGAGCACAAGGATTGTGTTGGTACTAATGTACTCTCGTTTTCAACTTTCCCGCTTGAAAGCGGAACTTATGTTGTAAAATTATTGAACGAAGGTGGAGCTGAAATACTCAGCGAAAAGTTCATCAAGAACTAAAACATTAACTGAATATCATCACTGAATTTACTGTTGTTCTCTATTCCATTCAATGGAATGGCGTTTCTCTGAGATCCCATTTTTCGCTTCAGTTTAGCTAAAGCATCAAATATGATGTCCTTATGGTCAAAGGCTAATTCAGGTAACTTTATTACAGAAAACCATTTGGCTTCGTGAGCGTCATCCCCGGCTTTTACGTTTACAACCTTCCTTGGAACAATTGCATAATAAGCAACTGAAACCACTCTTCCGCGAGGATCTCTAGAAGGTGTGCTGTATACACCTACCTGATTTATTCGGGTGAGACTAACATTGGTTTCTTCTTTCATTTCCCTTTTAGCCCCGTCAATCAATTCTTCATCTCTTTCTATAAATCCTCCGGGAAGGGCCCATTTACCTTTAAACGGTTCTTTACCTCTTTTTATCAGTAACACTGCCAATTTCTTTTCGGGTTTAAACCCAAACAATACCACATCAGAAGTTAAAGCGCAATTTTCGTTTAAAGCCATGATTTCATTTTTAGTAAAGTAATATTACCAATTTTAAGCTTTCGCTGAATGATATTTATTAGATGTTGCTACATACAATTTTATAAGTTAGCTTAGCCCGCCTATAACAAATAGCTTTTTATAAAATGAAGAAATTATTATTAGCACTGTTCATTGGAGGAACATTAGTCAATACAACGGCTCAAGAAATGCCAGCACCTAGTCCAGCTGCGACTACTATACAACGCGTAGGTTTAACAGATGTGGAAATTACTTACTCTAGACCAAGCGTTAAAGGCAGAGACATTTTTGGGGCATTGGTTCCTTATGGAGAAGTATGGAGACTTGGAGCAAACGCTTCAACAAAAGTTAAATTCTCTACCGATGTAAATGTTAATGGAAAGGACATAAAAGCAGGTACATACAGTTTTTATGCAATACCAAACAAAGACAGTTGGACATTGATGTTAAACAATGACTTGACTCTTTGGGGAAGTGATGGTTATGATGCAGGAAAAGATGCTGTGAGAATGGAAGCTACACCAAAGACTTCTAATGAAAAAACCGAAAGCATGCGCATTAGCGTAGAAAATGTTACAGCTAAAGGTGCCGACATTGTTATTGCTTGGGATAATACCATGGTGGCTTTACCTATAGCTGTAGAATCTGACGGACAAGTGGCTAAAAATATGGAGACTGCGTTGAACAATGCATACAGAGCACATAGAAATGCCGCAGAATACTATGCCGACAAAGGTGAGTTTGAAAAAGCTTTTAAGCAGATTGACATGGCAATAGAAATGAATAGTACCAGCTGGTACACGCAATGGATAAAGGCGGAAATCTATGCTAAATCTGGTGACATGAAAAAAGCTATTAAGCAAGGTGAAGCTGCCATTAAAATGGGAGACGAATATTACGCTAGCAGAAATAGAGAATTTACTTACAAGCCAGGTCTTGTTGAAGATCTTGAAAAATGGAAAGCGAGCAAATAAAATTTCCGTAACCCTTTATACACTTAGAAAGTCGCACTTTTGTGCGACTTTTTTTTGATCTAAACACTTGCAGTTTCAAAAGTTTATTTACTTTTGTTTAACTTTTTACAACAATCATTAAACATTAAATGAGACAAGTATTAACTGCAATATTAAGCTTAGCTGTTTTTCAAATAATAGCTCAAACAGGCATCATTAAAGGTCGAGTATCAGATGCGCTGAACAATGAGTCTATTCCTTTTGCCGTAGTAAGCATAGAAGGTACCAGTTTAATTGCTGAAACAGATTTAGACGGCAACTACAAGTTTGAAGGAATTTCTCCTGGCCTCTACAATCTCACCGCTCAATCGGCTGGCTATTCTAATAAGACGGTTTATGAAATTCAAGTGAATCCTTCACGACCAATGGAGGTGAACTTTAAAATGAGCGGAGAGCAAGAAAAATTAGATGAAGTAGTTCTTGTAGCTCAAACCACTTTTGAAAGAGATGAAGAAAGTCCGGTATCTCTCAAAAAAATTGGAATCAATGAAATTCAAAGAAATCCAGGAGGAAATCAGGATATTTCAAAAGTAATTCAGGCATTACCAGGTGTAGCAAGCTCTGTGTCATTCAGAAATGACTTAATCATAAGAGGTGGTGCTCCTAATGAAAATAGATTCTATTTAGATGGAATTGAAATACCGGCCATCAATCACTTTGCTACTCAAGGTGCTAGTGGTGGTCCCGTTGGTATGATCAATGTGAATACGATTAGAGAAGTAGATTTCTATACAGGTGCCTTCCCTTCAAATAGAGGGAATACCATGAGCTCTGTAATGGATATTAACCTTAAAAATGGTAGAGATGATCGCGTTGGAGGTTTGTTTCAAGTTGGAGCCAGTGAAGTAGGTTTGTTCTTAGAAGGTCCTCTAAGTAAAAAAGCAACCTTTATGGTTTCTGCTCGACAGTCTTATCTACAGTTTCTGTTTTCAGCACTCGAATTACCGTTTCTTCCAACGTACAACGACTTTCAGTTTAAAGTTAAGTACAACATCGATGAAAAGAACCAACTTACTTTCTTAGGTCTTGGAGCAATAGACAATTTTAAATTGAACCTAGATGCTAATGAAACTGAAGAGCAACAATATCTTTTAAATAACTTGGTTGATAATGACCAATGGAATTATAGCATCGGTGCGAAATACACACGCTTCCGAAAAAAGGGCTTTACAACATTTGTATTAAGTCGTTTCATGTTTAACAATACTGCTGTTAAATACCGTGACAATAATGAAAACAACGAGCTTTTATTAGATTATAATTCTCAAGAAATCTCAAATAAATTTAGAGTTGAAGATACTTATCAATCTGGGCCTTGGAAGTTTGTTTACGGAGCTGGCTTAGAACAAAACAAGTACAATACTTCCACTTTTGACAAACGTCTTCCTAGTGGATTGGTCTTGAACTATAAATCAGATCTAAACCTTGTGAGTTATGCACTATTCGGAAATGTTCAGCGCACATTTTTTGAAAACAGATTAAGTGCTAATGTGGGGTTAAGAATGGATGCCATCAACTTTAGTTCTACCACAAACAACCCTTTAGACCAGTTTTCTCCAAGAGTGGCTCTCTCCTATAATGTAACAGATATGTTCAGCATTAATGCAAACTGGGGTATCTATTACCAATTGCCACCCTACACCACTTTAGGTTTTAGAGATGAAAATGGCACTCTAATTAATGAAGGTCTGAAATACATAAGAAGTGAGCACTTTGTTTTAGGTGTTGCACAAGTATTCTCTAAAATAAAAGGTAGACTTGCTGTAGAAGGATTTTTGAAAAATTACAGTCAATACCCATTCATTTTCCCAGAGATGATATCATTAGCGAACCTTGGGAGCGATTTTGAGGTAATTGGCAATAGACCTGCTACATCTACAAACAATGGAAAGGCTTATGGTCTAGAAATTAGTTATGAGCAAAAATTATACGAAGGCTTTTATGGTATTGGTGCAATTACGCTGGTACGTTCAGAGTTTGATGGCAACATTTACGATGCAAATGGAAATGTTTCAACAGGCCCAATTCCTTCACGTTGGGACAATGGTCTGATTGTGCCACTTACGGCAGGTAAAAAGTTCGGAACGAACTGGGAAATAGGAATGCAATACCAATATTTGGGCGGTGCACCATATACTCCATACGACATTGCACAATCTTCTTTAATATCCAATTGGGATAATATTGGTAGAGGTATTTTAGATTATACTCAATTAAACACTCAAAGATTCTCTGGTTTTAATCGCCTTAATTTAAGAGTTGACAAAAAATGGTTTTTCTCAAGGTACAGCCTAGATGTGTATTTAGACGTTCAAAACTTATTGGGAGAGACGATTGAAGGACAACCATTCTTAGACACGCAAAAGGACGCGAATGGCAATCCTATAGTTGATCCGAATGATCCAACACGTTATTTGATGAAGCCTATTGCTAATTCGCAAGGAACGACATTACCAACAATAGGAATCATTTTTGAATTCTAAGAGAAGAAGCCTTTGGCGACTAAATAGGGAATAAGTATATAGATGGTTACATCCCTAATGAGATAAAAAACAATGATAAGAAGAATGACTTTCCAACCGGCCGCTTTCACAGCGGCCTTAAAACCTTCTTTCTTGTAAATATCAATGTACTTCAGCATCCATTTGGGTGTAAGTTTTCTGCTTAATGACATTGACTTTTTTGAATTGTTTATGCGGCTAAAATAGCGCAAGAAACTTATTTAGTACGTTTCTAAATAAGAAAAAAAATGCAGGGTTCGTAAGCCGGATTCTGTTCATTCGATAAATCGAAGTCTCGTCATTTATCTGGTTCCGCCATCACTGACGAAATCTAGCTGCCTACCCCTTTAGACTCTAACGAACTTAGCGGGCAGCCAAGCTTTTCTTTCGAAAAATCTAAATGTACATGACATTACACCCCATGAGGTTTACCTAGCTATTCAAATCACTTTGAATACTGGTGAGCTCTTACCTCACCGTTTCACCCTTATTCCGATAAATCGAAACGGTATACTTTCTGTTGCACTTGCTATCATTACTATAGTAATGTCTTCCTGTTAGGAAGCACGGTGCCCTTTGGTGTCCGGACTTTCCTCTCCCCGAAAGGAGCGACAAGATCCCCCTGCGCGCGCAAAAGTAGCTAAAACATGCGCACTTCGGTTACCCCAGATTGATTTCCACTTATATCGATATCATAAAAATCAAGAACCTGAATGGAACGCAGCCATTGGTGAAGTTCACTTCTCAGTTTTCCAGAGCCTTTACCATGAATGAGTTTTAAATATTTAAACCGCTTAGCTTTGGCCTTTTGATAAGCATTTTTAGCTGCATTCATTTGAATGATAACCTTTTCATGATTGGTCATATTCAAAGAATTCTCTATCAAATTATGAAGGTGCAGATCAACTTCATATGCTTTTTCATGATTCTTAGAGTGAGGTTTACTACTATAGCTTAACGATTCAACTTTTGTTGGCACAGATGGATTACCTGCGTCTTCATTTATTTGTTTGTCGTCTGCTAAAAGCAATTCTTCTGGTTTGAACCAATCACCAAAATCGTCCTCGGTAAGGACGTAAATAGAACCGTTGCTTATTTCTGATACCACTCCCCCTCCAACATCATCTTTAAAAACAACGCGATCTCCAACTTTAAACATGTAATAAATTTCTAAGGAAGGAAATTGATGAGCTCGTTTTTCTTGAGGTACTTATGATCTACCATAAAACATTTTCTATCAGAACGATTCCCTCTACTCTTATTCTTACAAAGGTAAACTTGATCGAATCTAATATTAATTCCTATCTCATGAGCTCCATAAGTTTGATCTAGCCCTAATCTGGAAGTGGTTAAATCAAAACTATAACCAACACTTATCCATTTAGCAGAATAAACCATGTTAAATACCGCGGCATTGGTATTCGCACCGGGGAAATTGAATTTTTGGTTTCTATACCAAATTCCTAATAGTATGTTTTTTCCAAAAGTATAGGTCCCTCCAAGTAGTGCAGTTTGCAACGTTGATTGATAATCAAAGTTACCACCTAGAGTTAAAAATGAGGGAATGCCATTTCTGTACTTGCTTGATGTTCTAAAGTTGAAATATAAATGCCCGCTATATCTTAATGGTATAGTCACATTTTCGCCATAAAAACTCTCTACGGGTTTATTTATGTGATAGACAGAAAATCCTGTACTCAAAAAAGAACCGCTTCTAGAAATTTCCGATCTAAATAAAAGCCCAGCCGACAGATCGTGTACTATATTACTTGTTTCAGAAGCTCCAATTAATGCGTTAGACGGTCTGTAAACACCAAGCAGTTCATCGAGTTGATCACTAAACACAAGTGTATTCCAATCAACGGTTCTTTGCCCTACACCATATTGTAGACCCGCAGAGAAGATGTACTTTCTACCTCTTAATCCTTTAATACTCGTTCTTCTAGAATATCTTCCTGGCAAGTGAACTGCCATATTGAAGTTTCCTTGCGTTTTAGTTAAAAATCCTTCACCGGCTTGGTCATTATAGAACATAGCTCCAAAACCTAACTTACTTGAAGGACAAGCGAGATCTAAAGAAGCAGTTGTAGTCTGCATCTTTCCTGGCAATCCAGTCCATTGCATTCTAGATATAATGGAGAAGTTAAGATCTCTATTTGCACCTGTATATGCCGGATTGAGAGCCATTTTGTTCAAATAGAAAAGAGAGTACACAGGGTCTTGTGCCTGCAATTGCAAAGCAACAATCAATAGTATCATAAGTATTAATCCTCTCTTACCTGAGGATAGTAATGGTACCAGAATTTCCTTGTATTTCACCATTTTCGTCTATTCTACGCCAGGTGCCACCATTCTCAAAAGTGGCTTCAATTTTCCATACGTATACTCCTGCAGGTACAGGCTCTCCTCCAACAGTTCCATCCCACCCTTCTGATGGACTTGCTGTTATAGGATCTAGTTTATCACTTTGCCAAATGAGATTTCCCCATCTGTCAAATATCATACAGTTATAAGTTTCAAGTCCTTGCCCTTTTGGCAAGAACAATGCTGCCTCACTATTTGCAGTTGGTGCCATAGCATTAGGAACAAAGAGGGTAAATGCCCCAATATCTAATGTATCACATAACGTTGAATCACAACCATTTGCATCTGTAATGGTCAAACACACATTAAACCCTTGGTTCCAGTTCACTTGATTAATCAAGAATTCATGCCTTGGGTCTTTCAAAATAGAAGATGTACCATCACCAAAATCCCAATGATAAGTATATGGGGCAACCCCACCAGTAGAGTTCTGTTTGAAGTCATAAATCCCAAACTTTACCACTTGGAAAGTATAAGCTGGGTTTGGCACAGGGAATACCTCAATTAAGTTTGTTTGGATAATAGAGTCGTAACATGTATTCTCTGTTCTAACCGCCAATGAAACGCTGTATACACCGGGGTTTTCATAAATATGGAATGGATCTTTTGCATGAGATGTATCACCATCTCCAAAGTACCAAGTGTAGAATAACTTATCATTAAACCCTTGAGGTAAGGAAGTTTTGTTATCAAAAATTGCAGTAAATGGTGCACATCCTGTATACTCCACTGGTTCAAAGTCAGCTACAGGCACTGGGTGTATCACTATTGTTTTAACGACCGTGTCAGAACAGGCATAACCATTTGTTGCCACAAGTTTAACATCATAAGATCCGGGTTGTGTAAACACGTAACTTGGATGAGATGCATTAGATGTATTCACACCAGGAGTTACGTTGCTTTCAAAGTCCCAAATAAATCCACCAGCACTATTGGAGTTATTCACAAAATCAACTACTTGAGGTACACCACAGCTATCTCCTGATTGAAAACTAAAACTAAAATCAGAAGTTGGAATAGGAAGTACAGTGATTTGTTTTATTACCGAATCAATGCAGTTATTATCATTGGTTATTTTCAATTTAACATCATAAGTTCCAGCTGTAACATAAGTGTTTTGAGGGCTTGGTTGATTAGACATATTTCCATCTCCAAAATCCCATTCGTAAGCTATAATGTTACCAGGTACGTTGATTGTGTTATTTAAGAACTGGATTGGCTGTTGGTTTAAACATTGATTATCCACAAAAGTGAAATCCGGAATAGGCTTATTATGAACAGTAATGGGGAGACAAATAGAGGTATCGCAACCAAGATTTGTAGTAATAGTCAAGCAAACGTTATATACTCCAGAAGTGTCGTACATATGTGAAGGCGAAAACATGATAGATGTATCCCCGTCACCAAAATCCCATTGCGTGCCAAGAATTGTTCCTGCTGGAAATACTGTGTTATTCACAAAATTCACGATGTCATCTTCACAAACATTTGCACTATAGCTAATATTTGGAGCAGGTTTAGGTAAAACTTCTACTATTTGGAAAGAGGTATCACCTCCACAATCATTATTAGCAAATTGAGCAATTACATAAGTACCGGGTTGGGTATAAGTCCAACTCACATTCTTACCAATTGCGGTTTGCCCATTACACACATTTGCAACTGTATCATAATCAAAACAATAAGAAATGAAATCAGCATTAAAGCTGTTATCATTAAAGTTCACTGTTAATGGACCACAAGCATAATTTGTGCTTGCTGTAAAGAATGATTGAACACCTCTTGCTTTTACAAATATTGGCACAGTATAAGTACTATCTCCACATTCGTTTATTCCCCTTAATGTGATATAATATGTTGTGTCTAGAGCATTTCCATTATAAATAAAGGTATGAGACCTTTGATTCCACGTGTATAACGTATCGCCATTTGGTAGAATATTTATGGTCGGATGTAAAACTGTGCTTGCAGAGCCATCTCCAAAATCGAACATGATCGAATCTGGCTGACCAGTTACATTTGCATCGGTTTGAATTACAATATTAAATGGTGAACAACCTGTATCCGCACTAATCTGGAAGAATGGAATTGGAATTGGAAATACCGAAATCGTATCAGTATAGGTAGCAGTATAT
>JAOARK010000005.1 GCA_025210575.1 Schleiferiaceae bacterium | reverse complement strand
GACATGTGGAACTTGCTCAGAGGTATGATACATAACAGTATTGCCAGCGGCAATGGCAGATATCATGGGAACAAAAGTCAGGTTGACCGGAAAATTCCATGGAGCCATAATCAGCACGACTCCTTTAGATTCATATCGAACGTAAGAACGAGAGCCCAATAACATCAAAGGAGTAGAGACATTCTTATCCGCACACCATTTATAGATATTCTTTTTTGCATTTCGAATCTCTCTTAATACAGGAAGCATGTCTAGCATATCGCACTCAAAGGAGGTTTTCTTGTGATCTTTATAAAGCGCCTCTTTTATAGCCTCACGATGTTTAAAAATAGACTTCTCTAAGCGAATGAGTTTCTTCTTTCTATGCGCAATGCTCTTATTTGCTTCTTCGCGATAGTGCTTCTTTTGAAGTTCAAAAACTCGTTTAATTTCTTTCTCTGGAGTAAATGTCAATTGCATACATTCTAAATGAGTTTTAAAAATAAATTATCTTTAAAACGAACTACCAAAATCTTCTATTTATGAAACTTTTTTACCGTTACACCTTTCTGACATTGGGTGTTATTCTATATGGAAGCGCATATAGTCAAATCCCTACAAGTTCTATAGACCAAAGTTTCTTTAGCAAAGGAACTTCTTTGATTAATCTGATCCAAGATGTAGGTTATACTCAACTCAAAACGAATCAAGACAATCCCAATACAACTAAGGCTTTTGACGTCAGGTTACGTGGCAACTATTTTGTTGCTGATAATATTGGTGTTGTTGCAGGTGTTCATGTAGAGAATAGCTACTCTAAACGCGAAATGTTCTCCAATGAGGATATTAATAATTATGGACTGTTTGAAATAGGAGCGATTTATGGGTTTCAGCCTGAATTTCTAAATAATACTCCTTTATCTGCCCAGTTAACGTTTGGTTTTGGAAGCGCCAATTTTGATGGGACTAAAGCAGGTTTGTTTGCTACTCAGGTAACTCTTTCTTCCTATCATCAAGTAAATCAAAGCGGTTTAACCGTAAGTCCTTTTATCGGATATGGATATTTAAATCAAAACTTTAAAGACTCTGATTTTAAAACCAACTCAAACGGTTTTCTGGCCGGTGTAACATTGGTTAAACCATTTAGTTGTGAAGAATGGATATGTGGCTTTGACAGAGAAGCTGTGGGTGATGGTTATTACGATAAAGGGACGAATATTATCAACTTCTCACAAAGCGGTTTGTTTTCCATTGGAACGACAAAATCAAATTCTGAATTTGATTCACCTTTAACCACAACGAATTTCACATTGCGCTCTGCCGACTTACATTATGTAGCAAATAATGTGGCTGTGGGAGCAGGAATTGATTTGAGTACGCAAACGAATAACAATAAAGAAAATGACTGGAAAGTGAACTTGACTGACTTTACCTTCATGCCGATGGTACGGGTAAATGCGCCAGTAGATGGAGCACTTAATCATCTATACCTTGATGGGAGTTTTGTTGCTGGAGTGAGTTCCACAACTGTAACCAATAATGGTAATAAGACCGAAACTAAAAACGACATTATTGGTTGGGAGGTAGACCTGGGTTACAACATTCCTTTTACAGATCGATTGAGTTTTAGTCTACAAGCAGGTTACTTAGGCACTACTGTAGAGAATAAAGAAAATGAAACTAAATTCAACAATAATGGATGGAGGTTCTTATATGGTCTGAGTTATAAAGCATTTTAAAACAAAAAAGGCAGCCATGGGCTGCCTTTTCTCTTGTCATATTTTGATTAGTGAGAAGCTAAATAATCAGCTACACCATCGTGAGTAGCATTCATTCCTTCATCACCTTTAGTCCAGTTTGCAGGACAAACCTCACCATTTTCTTCGTTAAACTGAAGCGCGTCAACAACTCTAATTGCCTCGTCAACATTTCTACCTAATGGCAAATCATTTACCAATTGGTGACGAACAACACCTTCTTTATCGATCAAGAAAAGACCACGGTAAGCAATCAAATCTCCCTGAGCTTGCATGTTTTCGTCTTCATCCCAAAACCAGTTTCCAGCTAAAACATCATAGTTGTAAGAAATAGTTTTGTTTGTATCTGCTACGATTGGGTATGTAATTCCTTTAATACCACCATCATTCTTTTCCATTTGCAACCATCCCCAGTGAGACTGCTCTGTATCTGTAGAAACAGCAACAACTTCAACGTTACGTGCTTTAAAGTCTTCTAGCCTTTCTTGGAATGCGTGTAATTCTGTTGGGCAAACAAAAGTGAAATCCTTTGGGTAAAAGAAAAGTACAACATACTTTCCTTTAAATTGCTCCAATGTAAAGTTCTCTACAATTGTACCACCGTTAATTACGGCTGCTTCACTAAATCCTGGAGCTGGTTTCCCTACTAATACTGCCATTTTATTTTAATTTAAGTTATTAATTTATTCCTTTAAGAGTCGCAAATATACTTGTAACAGGGCGGCAATGTTACTTCAAAATATTTCAAATTTCTATTGATGTATAGATGAATTTTATCATTTAAAATCTACAGATTTCGAACGGAATTCTTGTTAAATTCACACTTCCTAATTTTTTCAAACTATGACTGATTTAGATATCGCTAAAAGCGTTCAACCCACGCATATAAAAGAAATAGCCGCAAAGGCCAATATCGCTGAAGATAATTTAGAATTCTATGGCAAGTACAAGGCAAAACTTCCTTTAGACTTAATTGATGAGAATAAAGTAAATGCTTCGAACTTAATTCTTGTAACGGCAATTTCGCCTACACCTGCAGGTGAAGGAAAAACAACAACATCCATCGGGTTAAATGACGGCTTGAACAAGATTGGGAAACAATCTATGGTTGTATTAAGGGAGCCTTCTCTTGGACCTGTGTTCGGTATTAAAGGAGGAGCTGCCGGTGGTGGATACAGTCAAGTAATACCAATGGAAGACATTAACCTTCATTTTACAGGTGACTTCAGTGCCGTTGAAAAAGCGAACAACCTTTTGGCTGCCCTCATAGACAACAACCTTCAAAGCAAAACAAGAAGTGTTGGTTTAGATGGTAGAACCGTTATGTGGAAGCGTGTAATGGACATGAATGACCGCGCGTTAAGAAATATTACCATTGGTCTAGGCGGGTTAACCGGAGGAATTCCTCGTCAAGATGGTTTTAACATTACGGCAGCATCTGAAGTGATGGCCATTCTTTGTATGAGTAAAGACCTAGAGGATCTTAAAAATCGTTTTGCAAAAATTTATGTTGGTGATAAGTTAGATAAGACACCTGTATTTGCAAAAGATGTTGTTGCTGAAGGTGCAATGGCCGCTTTGATGAAAGACGCTATCAAACCAAATCTTGTACAAACCTTAGAACAAAATCCTGCAATTATTCATGGAGGACCTTTTGCCAACATAGCACAAGGAACCAATACCATTACTGCAACCAAAATGGGAATGTCCTTATCAGATTATGTGGTTACCGAAGCCGGTTTTGGTGCTGACCTTGGTGCAGAAAAATTCTTAAACATTAAATCTAGAGCTGCTGGATTCTCGCCTAAAGCGGTTGTAATTGTAGCTACCGTTCGCGCTTTGAAATATCATGGCGGTGCAGATTTAAAAGAATTAACTACAGAAAATCTATCAGCGTTAGACGCTGGAATACCAAATCTTGAAAAGCATATAGAAAACATGCAAAGTTTTGGTTTACCTGTTGTTGTAAGTATCAATGCCTTTAGTAGTGATACGGATGCCGAATTGAACCTGATTAAAGAACGTTGCGCTAAGCTAGGTGTAAAAGCTGCCATCTCTACAGGTTGGGCTGATGGTGGTGCCGGTTGCACTGAGTTAGCTGAATATGTTGTGGAAGCTGCTGCTAGCTGCAAAGGTGCTTTCAAACCGACCTACGAATTAGAAGATACGATTGAAGAAAAGATCAACAAAATTGCAACCAATATCTATGGTGCCGATGGAGTAAATTTCTCTGCTAAAGCAAAGAAACAAATGAAACGTTTTGAAGAACTGGGATACGACAAACTTCCAGTTTGTATGGCCAAGACACAGAAGTCACTTTCTGATGTTGATTCTAGAAGAGGGAGACCAACTGGATTTAAAATCAATATCCGTGAGTTTGAAGTTGCAGCAGGAGCTGGTTTTATTGTACCTATTGCAGGAAACATTTTAAGAATGCCTGGGTTACCGGCTACTCCTTCATCTGAAAGAATTGATGTTGATGCCACAGGAAACATTGAAGGATTATTTTAAAGCTTACTTCATCGAAATAAGATAGGGCGTCATAAAATGGCGCCCTTTTTTAGTACAGTACTTTTCGCAAGTCAATGCTCTTACTGGCTTTTGGAATAACCTTTGTCTTTTCAATTTTGCTTTCTACCTCAAATTCTATTGAATCTACCTTACCAAGATATTCAATCAAATAATCATATTCAGAATAAGTACGTTCTTTACCCCGAGACATCGTAGAATCGGTTTTTCCATTGATTCTGATTTGAATAGGCTTTCCTTTTTCTAGTGTATAAAGCTTATAATCATTTCTTCTGGGTAAGCCGATGTAATATTCATTCTCTTTATAACGCAACCACAGTTCAAATACTTCTTCCTCCGCTTTTTCGAGTGAAAACAACTCAAATGAACAATTCCGATTCTCTTTATTAAAACCAAAATATTCAGGAAAATCGTTCAGTTTATTTTGAACATACCAATCAGGAAGCTTTAATCGCTTTGCTGCGCTATTTAGTTTATGTTTTTCTTCCCGATCATAACCAATTATGTCTTGAATAACAATAATCCCAAGACGACCTGTTTCAACCTTAAACTTTAACTCCTTTGGTAATACCAATACATTGTCTTTCACATAGCCGTTAAAAGAAACCAACTGATCTTCCCATTGAAAAAAGGATTTTCGCATTTCAGGTGTATAATGGCCTTTAGGAATTCGCGCATGCTTTTTAAAAATTTGAAAAATATGTGCCATTCAATGATCCGGTCGTTTATAGCTCAAATTTAATCTTATCAAGAATAAACAGTAACCATGTTGTTTTAGAATAGCAAGATGATGCAATCTAAGCTCTGCTATATAACAGTACTTGTATAAGCTATTATAAAGCCTAGTACTACAGAAATTAACTTTTGGAAATTAAGACGATGATGCTGCTCACTTTCAAAAATAATAGTGGTAGAAACATGCAAGAAAATACCAGCCGTAAAACCCATCAATTCCTGAGCATAACGCGTAAAGAATGAAACATGCTCGCCAAGTAATAACCCTAGAG
>JAOARK010000464.1 GCA_025210575.1 Schleiferiaceae bacterium | reverse complement strand
GGCGAAGTCTTTCATAGTGAAGATATAGAAGTTTCATGGGATGGAACTTATCAAGGTAAAGCTGCTCCTCAAGGAGTTTATACCTATACCATCTTTATTCAAATGCCTTTAGGTGACATTAGCGAAAAGAAAGGAACCTTTACGCTTTACAGATAAGAACATATTTTTTTGAAATAAAAAAGCCGATGAAAATATCATCGGCTTTTTTCATTTTAACCCTTTCGATTCTTATTCAATAATCAACTTTTCAGTGGATTGATCGTTACCATTCATGATTTGAATTATGTACATCCCCGCAGGTAATGTACTCACATCCATCATCAAGTTTGTAGTACTGTAATCCACTTGCTTTTCTTCAATTACTTGACCCAGATTGTTGAGCAATGTTATTGTTCCTTTTATGTTTTTAAGAGTGATAAATACTTCGTTGTCTGCAGGGTTGGGAAACACTTTAAATTCTGGAAGAGCCAATTCAGATACACTAATATTGGTAATGTCAGAAATTATTATGTTATCCAAATAAGAGTTGTCACCTGGACTTCCTTGCACAGTGTCATTTGTTACGGGTATAAAATGGCGGCCTTCAAAACACAATTTAAAATCTGTACCTGCATAAGCATCTAAATTCAATGTTTGAGTCAAGTAGGGGTCACTTTTATAAGTAGATGGATGATATTGATTACCGATTTGTGTTCCATTGACCGTTACCCGAAGGGATGACACCAACTCAGGAATGTCTTGCCCAATCCCTGGTATTTTTGCATAGATCTCAGAAAATGTCTGCTTAAGATCGAAACTCAATCGTACATTACTCCATGTAGATGCCTCAACACATGCACACAAAGAAGCTCCATAATGTGCATTGAACTTAAAATTATCAGAGTCATGATCAGGAATGTTTAACGTACCTGGATCGATGTACAGCGAAGTTAGCCGTAAACCAAACAAACTTTGATTTGCGGCAACGCCCGGCCTGCGTTCTGCCGACCCTTGATTTCCAACTTCAAAATAAGAATGGGTGTCATATGGCGTGTTTGGCTCAAAGTTGATAAAGTTAATGGAATCATTCAGAGGGAAGGTATTTCTAACTTCAACCCCAGTAATAGAGTCGTTTACCAGAATCTCATCATTTTTATAACTCAACCAATAATTCAAAGAATAAATCCCTTTTTGAGAAAGGTCTGCCTTAGTATTAAAAGTAAACGTAATGGTATCGCCAAATTGTGGGAGTGTAGTAAGAATGTAATTTTCTGAAACCAAAATAGAATTCAGTTCATAATTCATAACAATGGTATCTCCCGCACTCAATGTAGAATTACAACCTCTTGGATTGTACCTAAATGAAAGTTCAATTGTTTCACTACTCCCTAAATCACAATCTGAAGAAAAAGAGGTTCCGGCAATTGCCTGAAAATCTTCAGTGTATCCATTGGGCCCAACCCCAACAGCATACCATGCATTAATAACTTGTTGCACCTCATTAGAGCAGGTTCCATAAAGGTCTTCCGCACTAATGACTGCCCCTAATCTTGCATCTATAAATTGAGAACTTGGAGTAAGATAATAAGCCAAGTTTCGGTAGGCGATGGCACCTGCTGTATCCATTCCAAGTTTAGTCACATTGTAGGAATCTCCATTGTCATTCGTACCTGATCCTCCCTCACATAAAAGGTAAAACCAATAATTTTGAACACCGCTATTAATATGCACACCTCCATTGTCAAAACTGGTAAACTCCCAATAAATACCCTTGTATGTATCAGGGTTGAAGTAATTTTTAGGACTAGACATATCGCGCAGAATGTAATTTGCTCTACCTATTAACCAGCTTGCATTTGGATCTTGTCCATAGGTTTCTACTGTTTTCCCAAAAATGTCGCTAAAACTCTCATTCAAAGCACCACTTTCATAAGAGTAGATGAGATCAGCAGTGTATTCTGTAACGCCATGAGCCAATTCATGGGCGGCTACATCAATAGAAGTTAATGGGTTATTCTGCCCATCACCAAATTGGATAAACTGGCCATTCCAAGATGCATTGAACCAATTATTACCCACATGAACATAAGCCAAAATGCTGCTGCCATTGTCATCATAACTATCTCTGTTATGCTTGTTCAAGAAATAATCGTAGGACATTTCTAAGCCCCAAAAAGCATCCGTAGCTGCGTCATTCATCTGGGCATTGGTATTATTCCAATGGTTATCGCTGTCTGTAAACTCTATGGCATTGGCATAGTCAAAAGTGTTATTCGTATTCAGCACCCGAATACCTCCACCTCTTGTTGGATCGTTTAATATATATTGGTTAGGGTTAATTGAATCCGTTGTGATGTTTTGTGTTCCGCTGTAACGGGTATCCGCTGTTCCATTTGCTGCGCCATTATGACAACCATCTAACATATAACTCAGGCTTCCGTTCGTTGCATTGATGAAAACAGTATGGTGATCATGTTCACCTTGATAGTAGACCTCCATTTTGTAACACAATTCATAGTCATCACCATTTGAGCTGTATAACTTATTCGCCACAGTCAATTCCGGTTGAGGATAGAAAGTAGCATTTGGGTCTTTTTCTTTTTGTTTTATCAAGTCTTCCATTCCTGGAATTTCCCAATAGTACTGTTCGGCACCAATATTCATTTTGGCCTCCTCTATCGCTTTACTTTCAGAAATCCTATTCTGTATTGGCAAGTCAAGATTTTTTACCCAATGTCCATTTATAGTGCGAATAACTCCATCCATTTCATGGACAATTATTATTGCACCTTCTACTTTAACTCCTTTATAGTGTTGCTCATATTTGGTATGCGTCATGCCTAAATCATCATGAAGTTCTTCAATCTCCACCAGACTATTTTGGTTGTCTAAATCTAGGATTGCATGGTAATTAGCTAAAAACTCGGTAGGTGTTACGGTAAGGCTTGGCTTTAACCATGTTCCTTCTTCATCTAAAGCATAAAATGAATTTTGTTGAGCATAGAGAATTGAATAGAACAATGCACAAATGAGTGTTAGTCTTAATCGCATGTTTGAGGTTTTAATAATTAATCGCTTGAAATGTAGAGCCGAAGTTAAGGTTTATCTTACAAAATAATTCCTGGCTTATACCAAGGTACAAACCAGGAATTGTGGGTTTTGAGATTGTAAGCTAAGATGTAGAAATAGCCTCTCGAATCTATCAATGAGACTAAAATAATCAACTTTGGTTTATTCTAGAGAGGGAATTATTGAACGTCTCTAATGGAGCGTATTAAAGCCCTTTTCTTTTGGCGAGCAGGTTCGTTGCAGCAGTTACAAAAACAACAATTGAAATGGAACTCACCGGCATAAGTATGGCAGAAACCACTGGGCTTAGCTGCGCAGTTGCTGCGAAATATAAGCCCACTAAGTTGTAGGCAAAACTGAATACAAAGCTCAGCTTGATCACTTTTACAGACGTCTTAGAAAAACTGAGCAATTTGCCTATCCTACCAAATGAAGAAGCGTCTAGAATAGCATCACATGCTGGAGAGAATGCATTTACATCTTCTGAGATGCTCACACCAACATTGCTTTGTTTTAGAGCACCCGCATCATTCAATCCGTCTCCAAACATCAAGACTTTATCTTCCTGCTGCAAGTCTTTTACATACTTCAATTTGTCTTCTGGTTTTTGCTCAAAATGCAAGCTTGCCTCTTTACCAAAATAGCTTTGAAGAATTTCTTTTTGCCCTGCGTTATCTCCAGAGACCACTGAATGCTTATACGCATCTAGCTCGCCTAAAACTGTTTTTACTTTAGGTCTAAATGAATTTTGTAAAACAAAGCGACCTTTAACCTTGTTATCAATAGCAAAGAAAACAACTGTTTCATTTTGATTTTGGAATTGGTTTGACCCAACCCAGCGAGCTGATCCTAATTTTACATTTCCAAGATCCGAATCAGCTATTAGGCCTTTTCCTGTTTCTTCCTTGTAATTCTTTAAGTCAACAGAATCTTCATCAAACAAAAAGTTATGTACAATCCTACTCAATGGGTGATTGCTTTGACGAGCTAACGATTTGATGATTGCCTTTTCTTCGGTGTTAAGTTCTTCCCCTTCCCAAACAATACTGTGTCCACCATTTTCAGTTAAAGTACCCGTTTTATCCCAAACAATATGATCTACTTCAGCCAAGCTTTCCACGGTGTCTGCATTCTTTACATAGAATTTATTTCGTCCGTATATGCGAAGTGTATTTCCCAAAGTAAATGGAGCAGAAAGTGCAAGAGCACAAGGACAAGCCACAATTAATATGGCCGTAAAAACCGTAAATGCCACAGAAGGATCTTGTACGTACCAATATCCCGCAGCTACGGTAGCAATGAGCAAAACAGCAAACGTAAAGACATGGCTTATTCTATCGGTAATATTCTTAAATCGAACTCCATCCTCCTTTTGGAAAACCTCATGATTCCACAACTGCGTTAAGTAGCTTTTGTCAATCGGTTTGATTACTTCTAATTCAACTGCTTCTCCATTCTGAAGACCTCCAGCAAAGACTTTATCACCACTTTGTTTTTTTACGAGCGTAGACTCTCCTGTTACAAATGAGTTATCGATAAAAGCTTGCTCAGAGATCAAAATACAATCTGTGGGAATGAGCTCTTCATTTCTTATTAATATTCGATCTCCAACTTTAAGATCTGAAACTTGAATGTTCTCTTCTTTTTTTCCCAAACGGGTCACGGCCACCGGGAAATAAGATTTGTAATCACGGTCGAACGATAAAGAGTCGTACGTTTTGCGCTGAAAAAACTTCCCTAACGTCAGAAAAAATACCAACCCAGCTAAGGAGTCTAAAAAGCCTGGACCCGTGTCGGTGGCTATCTCGTAAAAACTTCTTAAGAAAAGAACGGCTATGCCCAATGCAATGGGCACATCTATATTGATGTATTTTCTTTTTAAGCCTTTGTAGGCTGATGTAAAATAATCTGAAGCCGAATAGAAAACTACAGGAATACACAAGCCCAACATAATCCATCTGAAGAAAGGAAGGAACTTTTGCAACGTTGCATCATTGTAGTCGAAATACTCTGGCAGTGCCATGATCATCACGTTACCAAAAGCAAATCCCGCAAAGGCAAATTTGTACAACAGTGTGCGATCTTTCTTCTGTTTCTTTTGCTCAGTGTCTTCTAAGCTTATTAGTGGCTCATACCCAATTGAAGCTAAGAGCACCGCTAAATCTTTGAGACTTACTTCTTCATTTCTAAACGTGATCTGCGCAGTTCTCTTTGGAAAATTCACTAGACAAGAAATAACTCCGGGGTTAAGGCGATTTAGATTCTCCAATAACCAAATACAGCTACTACAATGAATAGCCGGTAAAAAGAGGCGAACAACTGAAATGCCATTATCTGAAAAAGACAAAAGCTTTTCTACAATGTCTTCGTTTTCTAAATAATCGTAATTCTTCCTTGATTTCTTTAAGGTAATACCCGGTTTATTGTTGAGATCGTAAAAGTTATTGAGGTCGTTTTCACTCAATAATTCATACACGGTTTTACACCCCGCACAACAAAAGTTTTTCTCTTCAATTTTTATAGAAGTATCTTTGCAGTCATCACCGCAGTGATAGCATGAGATTGCTGTGGTTGTGTTGCTCATATTTCAGGCAAAAATTCTCTGATAATAGGGCATAAAATATGACAATTGTCACAATTCGTTAAATTGATAATTATCATTTTTGTTGACATATCTTAGTAATAATGATGACAAAAGATCTTCCCTCATTAAACTGTTCGAATTGCGTTAAACGCGAGTTTTCTGCATTTCACGATTTAGACTCGAGCACACTCGCAGAAATGTCTGATGTGAAGACATGTGCTTTTTTCAAAAAAGGTCAAATCATGATGCATGAAGGATCAAGACCTAATGGTGTTTACTGTATTCATACTGGGAAGGCCAAATTATTCAGACTTGGTACAGAAGGTAAAGAGCAAATTCTTCGCTTTGCGAAGGAGGGCGATTTAATTGGATATCGTGCATTGTTAAGTGGAGAGCAATTAAGTGCGAGTATTCAAGTTCTAGAAGATACTCACGCTTGTTTCATTCCACGATCTGAGATGTTCAACATCATTGAAAACAACTCTAAATTTTCATTAGAAATGATGAAAATGGCTTGTCATGAACTTGGTGAAGCCGGAAGGTTGATTACGAACTTGGCGCAAAAAACAGTGCGTGAGCGTTTGGCTGAAGTTTTATTGCTTTTGAATAAAACATTTGGTGTAAACGAAGAGGGTAACTTAGATGTTTCTCTTACACGCGAGGAAATTGCAAACATGGTTGGAACCGCAACAGAATCTGTAATTCGCTTACTTTCTGAATTTAAGGATGACGAATACATCGAATTAAAGGGAAGAAAAATCAAGATTCTGAACATTCCAGCTTTAGCCAGAGTTGGTCAGGTTTACGATTAATATTTCGTTAAACGTATAGCTCTATTTTTACTCCACTTTGGAGTACCGCAAAATCATTCATATTGACATGGATGCTTTCTATGCATCTGTAGAGCAAAGAGACAATCCTGAACTCAAGGGAAAACCCATTGCCGTAGGTGGAAGCAAAGAACGTGGTGTTGTAGCCGCTGCCAGTTACGAAGCTAGAAAATATGGTGTGCGCTCCGCCATGCCTTCAGTTGCGGCTGCGCGCTTGTGCCCTCAACTTATTTTTATCTATCCAAGGTTTGAAGTTTACAAACAGGTTTCACAACACATTCATGAAATATTTCATCGATATACAGATGATATTGAACCATTAAGCTTAGATGAAGCCTACCTTGACGTAACCGAAAATAAAATCGGCTTGCCGAGTGCAACACTTATTGCTAAAGCGATTAAGAAAGAAATAAAAGAAGAACTCAATTTAATTGCATCAGCAGGGGTTTCATACAACAAGTTTTTAGCAAAAATCGCAAGTGATGAGGACAAGCCGGATGGCCTTTTTGTCATTACACCTGATCAGGCAGAAGCATTTATAGACAAATTACCCATCAACAAGTTTTTTGGTGTGGGCAAGGTAACCGCAGAAAAAATGCACGGTTATGGCATTTTCAGCGGTAAGGAATTGAAGAAACATTCCTTGGAAAGGTTAACCAAATGGTTCGGAAAATCTGGTTCCTACTACTACGGTATAGCAAGAGGAGAAGATCATCGAAAAGTTAATGCCAATAGAATACGGAAATCGGTTGGGGTAGAACGCACCTTCGATACCGATTTGACTAACCCGGATGAAATTTTAAGCCAAATAGAACGACTCTCAAAAATGGCTTTTGAACGCACCACTAAATCCAAAAAGAAGGGTAAAACTTTGACTCTAAAAATCAAGTTCAACGACTTTACGCAAATCACTCGCAGTCATACACAAACCTCATTTTATTCCAGCATTGAATCTGTAATTACTGAGGCTCAACAATTATTTCGAATTGAAAAAGAGCTTAAACCTATACGCTTATTGGGCGTTACTTTATCCAACTTTGAAGAAAACAAAGGCCCGATTCAACTTACGCTAAATTTCTAGTTGCCCTCTTTTCTCGTTTGTGCATCAACAGCAGCCATCGTGGCCATGTTTACAATTTCTCGCACTGAGCTTCCCATTTGCAAAACATGTGCAGATTTTTTCAATCCTATAAGGAGAGGCCCTATTGCTTCTGCCGATCCAAACCCTTGAAGCATTTTATAAGCGATGTTACTTGCAGCCAAATCTGGGAAAATGAAAATATTAGGACGATTGTTCACCAAGTCACTAAATGGGAATACTTCTTCTAACAATTCATTGTCTAATGCAAAATTGGCCTGCATCTCACCGTCAACCACCAGATTAGGATCGATCTCTTTTAAGCGTTTGGTCGCTTCGTACATCTTAGTAGGTGTTTCTCCCTTATGCGAACCAAAGTTAGAGTAAGACAACATCGCGATTTTTGGACGAAGGTTTATACGTCTCACTGCATCAGATACATTGATAGCGATCTTTACAATGTCGTCTGCAGATGGACTCTCTGAAATGGTAGTATCCGCAAAGAACATCGGACCTCTTTTAGAAAGCATGATGTACATTCCGGCTACACGCGTAACATTCTCGTCCATTCCCAAAATTTCGAAAAGTGGTTTAACCCCAGTGCTGTACTTCACTGTTTGTCCAGTAATGATACTGTCAGCATCACCAAGCTCCACCATCATGGTTCCGAAGTAATTTCGCTGGCGCATCAGCTTTCTAGCCTCAAACAGCGTTACACCTTTACGCTGACGCTTATTATAATAGTGTTGAGCATAACGCTCTACAATCTCTTTTTCTTCACGAGCATCAACAATGATAATGTCTTCGATCTCGAGTTGATACTCTTCAATTTTCTTTTGAATGTCCTC
>JAOARK010000463.1 GCA_025210575.1 Schleiferiaceae bacterium | reverse complement strand
TACTCCACTTTCAGAAAGTTTTAAGTCCATGTCACAATTGCTTAATTCTAGTGCTGCTTTCCAATTATCTGCTGTACCCCCACCGCTAATAGCTAATTGTCTATTCTCCATTCTTCCGATCATATCCATGTTTAACATGTATGCCATGCCATCCACAGAAACTGGAGTATTATCCACAAAGAACTTAGATCCTAATAATCCTCTTTCTTCTCCTGAAAAAGCTACAAAAAGAATGTTTGCCGCTTTGTAGGTTGTATCTGCTCCGAAAAATCTTACCAATTCCAAAAGACCAGCAGTACCACTGGCATTATCGTCTGCTCCATTATGAATGGCTGGTTCACCCTTATAAAGTGAGTTATCTGCTCCCCAACCAAGATGATCATAATGCGCTCCAATCACAACTGTATAGGGCGCATTATTATTCTTAAAGCCAACAACATTAAATGCGTCTATATACCTTTCTTTAAGCACTACACCCATTGATGCTGACTTTAGTTTTTTAGGCTTCGCATCATTTGGTATGTTCTTCAGGAATACAACAGGAACACCTGCATCTTTTATCTTTCTAAATTTCATTTTTGGATCGCTTGCCAAATCTCCCGCATTGATGAAGATTATACCTTTTGCACCTTTCTTCACCGCTAACTCAGCTCTGTAATCCAAATTGTGGTAGGCTAAATATTTACTATGAGGATGCACCCCATCAGGGCTTGAAACATCAATAACAAATATTTTATCCTTTAATTTTTTCTCTGAAAGTTTCTTGTAATCATTGTGCTCCAGATCAGCCGCTTCAATACCAAAACCTACATAGATTAAATCTCCAGAAATATTGCCATTCGTAGATTGAGGCATTGGGTAAAAATCTCTGTTCACCTTTAAGGTGTCTCCATTCACAATCAAGAAGGTTTTCTTCTTGCCCACTTTAACCCAATCACTAATTTCAAACTGCTGCAAGTAATCACTAGAATTTCCCATTGGCACCAACTGCGCTTGCTTAAATACATTTGAAATGTAATATGCCGCTTCCATAGCGCCTTTAGTACCAGGCAGCCTTCCTTCTAATGCGTCATCTGCTAAAAATTGAATATCCATCTTCATGGTTTTCAACGCACTCTCTGGTAATACATCGCAGTTTTGGGCAAAACCAAAACCAGCGATCATCAAAGCAAAAAAAGTAGCAACTCTTGTTTTCATACTCACATTTTAAAAAGTCGCGCAAAGATAATCGTAGATACGGACCTCCTGATTAAAGAAACTATAAATGTTCTTTAGAATATTTTGGTTTAACAAAACTGAAACAGGCTAACTGCCATTTCTGAATATATTTGGCGCAAAACGATAAGACTCTTTGTTCGATAAATTAAAAAGTTTAGCTAGCCAAACAGCCATCTATGGGTTGAGTAGCATAATAGGCAGGCTAATCAACTTTGTTCTTGTTCCCATACACACTGCTGCGTTAAGCAAAGCTGAATTTGGCATTAATACCGTTTTCTATTCTTCCATAGGCTTTTTAATTGTGATTTTTA
Source organism: Schleiferiaceae bacterium (assembly GCA_025210575.1). Classification (GTDB taxonomy): domain Bacteria; phylum Bacteroidota; class Bacteroidia; order Flavobacteriales; family Schleiferiaceae; genus JAOARK01. Next base: position 1,720 of record JAOARK010000463.1, on the reverse strand, counting down.
CCTATGGCATGGAAACTGCCTTTTTCAGATATGTTGAAAAGTACAGCGATCGCCAAAATCAGGTTTATTCAACCATAATGACCTCTATTCTAGGGACAACTACTCTAGCACTCGTCATTACTTTTTTATTTCATTCTACCCTAGTCCAATGGCTGAAATATGAAGATTATCCTGAATTTTTAACTTACTTAATCCTCATTGTAGCTCTTGACGCCATAAGCGCAATTCCGATGGCTAGATTGAGGCAACAAAAAAGAGCAATCCGATTTGTCAGCATTCGATTAATTCTCATAGGCCTCACAGTTATTTTTAATCTTTTCTTCTTCTATTACTGCGATTATGCCATAGCGAACAATTATCTCGGTGATGAATGGATTAGCACGTGGTTTGAATCGGACTTTAAGGTTCAATACATTTTTATTTCTAACCTAATAGCTTCGGCAGTCATGCTTCTATTTTTATTGCCAGAATTTAGAAGTGTTCGTTTGCATTTCGACCCAGAGCTATGGAAGAAACTAATCGCGTTTGGCATTCCTCTAATGATTGGAGGGCTAGCCGGTGTAGCTAACGAATTACTAGATCGTCAGCTTCTAAATTATTTGTTACCACCAGAAACGGCTTTAGATCAAGCTGGAGTCTACGGAGCCGTATATAAACTATCTATTTTCCTTGTATTGTTCAATCAAGCCTTTCGTTACGCAGCAGAACCCTTTTTCTTCAGCACACAGAAAGACGATAACGCAAAAGAAACATATGCTATCGTCATGCGCTATTTTGTGGTTGTAATGGTTATAGGCTTTGTTTTTGTTTGGAGTTTTATTGACATCTTCAAGTACTTTATTGATGAAAAATTTTGGGAAGGACTTTTTGTTTTACCCATCTTACTATTAGCTAATGTGATGTTAGGTATCAACCTCAACTTATCCATTTGGTACAAGCTCATTGATAAGACTTATTTTGGCATACTTGTTACAGGTGTTGGGTTTGTGTTTACAGTTGGATTAAACCTCTATTTAATTCCAAAAATGGGATATGAAGGAGCGGCATGGGCCACATTGATCTCCTATACGGCAATGGCTTTGACCTCCTACTTTTTAGGTCAAAAATTCTACCCTGTACCTTACCCTATTGGAAGAATAGGTTTGTACCTTACTATTGCGATTGTTGCTGTACTGATCTGTACTTATTTTAAAGCATCAAATTTTATCCCACAAACGCTGGTATTTGTTTTATTTGTAAGCCTCTTAGGTTTATTAGAAAAAAAGCAATTGTTGCGACTTAAAACCAGAATGACGAACAAATGAAGATAGAGATTGTTAATAAGTCGAATCATGAATTACCTGCCTATACAACAATTGGTTCTGCAGGTTTAGATCTTCGTGCAAACCTCGAAAATCCAGTTACCTTAAACCCTGGTGAATGGAAACTCATTCCAACTGGGTTATCGATTGCATTACCTGTAGGATATGAGGCTCAAGTTAGGCCAAGAAGTGGCTTGGCTTACAAGCATGGCATCACTGTATTGAATAGTCCTGGCACTATTGATGCAGATTACAGAGGCGATGTTGGAGTTATACTCATCAATCATTCAAAACATTCGTTTGAAATTAAAAATGGCGAGAGAATTGCACAGCTCGTAATAGCTAAGCATGAACAAGCTGAATGGATAGAAGTAAAAGAATTAGATAAAACAGAAAGAGGTGCTGGTGGTTTCGGAAGC
>JAOARK010000462.1 GCA_025210575.1 Schleiferiaceae bacterium | reverse complement strand
ATGATGAGCTGCAACCAAAACAACAACAAATCTGCAGAATCAGCTGCAGCAATAAAGAACGAAGTAAAAATCTCTAAAGAAGTAACAATGAAAAAAGTAAAATTCTCAAGTGAAGGCGCACAACTAGTTGGAAATCTTTATTACCCAAAAAACTACGATGCTAACAAGACCTATCCAGCCATTGTAGTTTCTGGAAGTTGGACCACCGTAAAAGAACAGATGGCAGGACTCTATGCCGAGAAATTGGCCAATGAAGGTTTCATTACACTCGCTTTCGATTTCAGAAACTTTGGAGAAAGTGAAGGCGAACCCAGATTCTATGAAAGCCCTGCTCTAAAAGAAGTTGATGTTCAAAATGCGGTGAGTTACTTAGAAGATCTTCCTGAAGTAAATAGTGATAAGATCGGAGCTTTTGGGGTTTGTGCTGGCGCGATGTATACTTTAATGGCTGCCTCTCATGACAACAGAATTAAAAGTGTAGTTACTGCCGCTTCCTGGTTGCATGATGCCGAAGCTGTAAAACTATTCTATGGTGGAGAAGAAGGTGTAAACACTAAAATCACAGTTGCTCAATCTGCCAAAAAAGAATATGCCGAAAATGGTGTGGTAGCATACATTCCCACCATCTCCACAGAAGATGCCAGTGCTGCTATGTACGGCCCTTATGATTACTACCTAAATCCTGAAAGAGGCGCTGTTCCAGAATGGAGTGCAGATAAGTTTGCGGTAATGTCTTGGGAAGACTGGTTAACTACTGACCCTATGCCTACGGCTCCTCACTTAAAAGTTCCCACTTTAATGATCCACTCGGATGGCGCTGTTTTGCCACAGTACACCAAAAACTACTTTGAACAAATAGCGGCAGATGACAAAAAGCTCCACTGGATGGAAACAGAATTGGAATCCCCTATGCATCAATTCAATTATTACGATCAAGATGCAGAAGTAAACGAAGCTATTGCTGAAGCCTCTAAATGGTTTAGCCAAAAGATGTAAAAATGTAAGAGTCGTATAATGAATAAGGGAGTTCGAAAGAGCCCCCTTTTTAGTTTCTGCAAAATGTTTCCTTCTTTCTGGAATATGTGTCTTTTAATCACATCTACTCTTCTGAATTTTGAAGTGTTCAAAATGATTAACCAAAACAGAAGATATCATGTTCGGCAAACAAATTTCAGACTTAATGATTAAACCAGGGAAATCACCGGTTTTTGAAACTCCTGATCAATTCAATTTAGCATACGAAGATGTGACCTTTAAAGCAAAAGATGGTGTCACCCTTTCCGGATGGCTGGTAAAAGGTGGTACGGACAAAGTCATTATTCAATCTCATTTTGGTGTACAATGCTCAAGAAGCGGTTTTACACAAGAAGGTAAAGGACTCATGAAAAATGCACTATGGACAGCTGATATTCATTTTTTAAATCAAGCTAAATATTTGGTTGAAGCAGGTTACTCGGTGTTGATGTACGATTTGCGTAACCACGGAAATAGCGGTGAAGGCGCCAAACCTTGGGTAACTTGGGGTGTGGACGAACGTTTAGATGTTTTAGCAGCAATAGAGTTTATTTCAGATCATGAAGAATATTCCAATGCACAAATTGGTCTCTTGAGTATTTGTATGGGCTCCTCCTCTACTGTATTCGCTTATGGAATGGAAGATGAAATGAAGAATCACCCTAAGGTGAAAAGCATGATTGCCATTCAACCGTTGACGTATGACTATTTTGTGGAGGCAATGGGCTTACCAAAATTTCTAGTGAACAGTGGGAACAAATACAATCATGATAAACGCAATGTAGACCTTACCGGGGATTCTTTCTTGCCTTATGCAAAAGATATTTCAGTACCAACACTTGTTATTCAAAATCAAAACGACCCCATGACCAATTTGAATATGGTCAAAGGTTTCTACAATGATATTTCTACAGAGAAAGAGTACATTACACTTGATTTAGCGAAAAAAAGAGGAGCCGCTTACGATTGGTTAGGAAAGAATCCCGAACCCATTCTTGGCTGGTTCGATAAATACCTGAATTAATACATGATCCTTATGTCAATATTAAGTTCAAAATGGATGATAGCAGCGATGGTCTTAGTGGCCGTCCTGCTGATCCTTTATATCATGGGAAAGAAAGAAGTCAAAACAAGTGTCGAAATCAACGCATCCTCTGAAACGGTTTGGAACGCTTTAAAAGATGCAGAAAGCATAAAAGCTTGGAATAAGGTTCTCATCCCTGAAGAGGGAGATTATGCAGAAGGCAATACCATAAAGTACCGCTTTGTTCAAGAAGGTAAAAAAGATCAACTCATGGATGCTTCTGTGCTAAAAATAGAAACAGGTAAGTTGATCAATCAAGGCGGTGGTGTACCAGGTATACTCACGTTTAATCATAGCTATATTATTGAACCTTCAGGCAATGCAACACGTGTAACCATTCACGAAAAGTACCGAGGTATTATGGTTCCTTTTTGGAATCCTGCATCGGTGGAAACGGCTTACACAAAATTATTGGGGCAACTCAAAAGCTATGTCGAAAATGAGTGAGGTTTTTAAAATAACATCGGTAAGTCAGGTACATGAATTCTACGGGTTACCTAGTCCGAAGCATCCGTTAATCACCATCTTACCGGTGGATGAAAAAATGGTAACAACCGATTATGGCGATATCACATTCTTAATGGACCTTTTTCAAATTAGCTTGAAAAAAGGCATTAAAGGAAACATTTCCTACGGAAGAAATTCATACGACTTTCAAGATGGAACCATGGTCTTCACCAAGCCCAATCAGAGCATGAAGTTTTCAGCTCAAGAAGACTTTTCAAATGTTTCTGGTTGGACGGTCATCTTTCATCCGGACCTTATCCGTAAAGCAGAGTTGGGCAAGGTTATTGACGACTACGACTTCTTCTCTTATGACATCCATGAAGCATTGCACCTCTCAGACGAAGAGCAAAATGTATTGACTGACTTGGTTGAAAAAATACAGCGTGAATTTGAATACATCATTGATCGTCATAGCCAAGAACTTATGGTAAGTAACATCAAATTGTTATTGGATTATTGTACGCGTTATTACGATCGACAATTCTACACACGCACCAACCTCAACAAAGATCTGGTATGCAAATTTGAAGACCTGCTTAAATCTTATTATGTAGCCAATAAACAAATGGAGCTAGGTGTACCAACGGTAAAGTTCTGTGGTCGGGACTTAAACATGTCTCCACATTACTTAAGCGATTTACTTAAAAAAGAAACAGGGCGCAGCGCTCAAGAACATATTTACAATTTCATCATTGATAAAGCGAAAACAAAACTCCTTTCTTCTTCAGAACCAGTAAGTCAAATTGCCTATGACTTAGGGTTTAATTACCCCAACCACTTTAGTAAGTTATTTAAAAGTAAAACAAGCATGAGCCCTGGGGAATATAGAAAAGCTAGCTAGTGGCTACTTTAACTCCGTTTGCGCCTGAATGAGTTGCTGGTGATAGGCCTCAATCCTGGCGGAAGCAGTTCCATCGATCAATAGAATAACCGATAGCATGGCGATAGT
>JAOARK010000461.1 GCA_025210575.1 Schleiferiaceae bacterium | reverse complement strand
TTTTGCCTTGATACCTTCTAATAAGGATGTATAGTGGAATAGTAATGTTTATGAATAAATATCCATTGAGAACGATCATATCCCAAGCGAGCATCGAACGAGGAAAGTTTAATACGCCCATTAATGGAATCATGTGCCATAGTCTTGCTGGTCCTCCCATATCTGCTACAACAAATGCAAGACACATAAGTAATGCTGCCACCGCTAGTCCTTCGCCAATAAGTACCGCTTGCGAGAAGTTCATGTCATGCAAAACATAAGTTGGAAGCACGAGCATTACTGCAGCCGCTGCAACTCCAACGAGGAAGGTGAAATTAGAAATGTAAAGACCCCAACTTACACGATCAGTCATACCGCTCACCTGCAAACCTTCTTGTACTTGAATGTAGTAGCAATACATTCCAATAAGCATGATAAAAGTGAGAAAGGCCATCCAAAGGTGATATTGGCGAGTACCATGTGTGGTGACATCTAAGCCGTCTTTGATCAGTTTTGTAAAAGCACTCATTTTTTCTTTGTAATTAGTTCTTAGTTAATAGTAACTAGTCTTTGTTATCGAGTAGAATGACTAGTATACAGTTACTAATCACCCGTGATATCTCAATTAATCCATATAATACCAGAACTTAGGCTCTGTACCTAAATCCTCTTTTAGTCTAAACACTTTTTTATTTTCTAAGATGTATCGAATCTCACTTTCTGGATCTAAGAGGTTGCCAAATGTTCTAGCTCCAGTAGGACAAGCTTCCACACATGCTGGGTTTTGACCTTCTCTACTTCTTTGCACACAGAAAGTACATTTTTCCATTACGCCTTTTTTGCGCAAACGGTTTCCTAAATAATGCTGGTCCGTATTGATTTCATCTTCTGGTACATGAGGTTGTTTCCAGTTAAAACGTCTTCCATCGTAAGGGCAAGCGGCCATACAATACCTGCAACCAATACACCAATCGTAGTCTACAACCACAATACCATCCTCCTCTTGCCACGTAGCTTCAACCGGGCATACATCAATACAAGGCGCTTCTTCACAGTGAAAACATTGTGTACCCAAGTAGAAACTTCCTTCTTGAGGAACTTCATGGTAGTAATTATCATCGGCTTCATCAAACTTCAAACCTTTACCATTTTCAATTTCATGAATACGGATATACTGCATTTCAGTATCTCGATCTTGGTTATTTTCTGTAACACAAGCTGTAACACAGTCCATATAACCTTGACATTTAGAAATGTTGAAGGCGTAACCGAATAAGGTGTTTTCTACCTCACCCTTTTCTGAAATATTAATGTTCTTACCAGTCCGTTTCGCATATAGCCTCTCTAAACGGTCAACCGTTGCTAGACGCTCTTCTTTAGACATGAGTTTGTAATTTCCTTTGAAATACTCTTCCCAGTCTAGATTGTCTTTTTCTCTTTTTTCGTCACTTGTAGTAACACTACATGCAGCGGTAATTGCAGCGGTTGCCGAGAATAAACCTCCAGCAAAACGCTTCAGAGCGCTTCTTCTGTCCATCTCAATATTGAATACCTGATGGTATCCATCCATTTGAGGCCTGGCTGCGGTTTTCTTCTCGTTTGTCTCTTTGTCTGATTTCATAGTCTGTATTTTGGGTTGAAGCTATTTCAAGTCCGTTTCTTTACGTTCTACGCCTTTGCGTGTATTATATCGTGAAGGCCAGCGACTTTCAAAATGAGGGTCATGAGGGTTGTGGCAATTGGTACATGTATTACTTACTCTAGGTGGAGCCCATGATTTTACTTGCTTGCCATGAGCACCGCCTTGCCAGTCTTTATATTGTTGGCTATGACATTGTCCACACAATTTATAACTGTCATTGAAGCTGATCTCTTTTCCTGTCCCAGTATGAAGTATGTCCATATTATCTTCCGTATGGCAGGTCATGCAGTTCATTGTTTCTTCTCCTGCATGATTCATTTTAAGGTCCCAATGTGCCTTTTGTTGTCCTTCTACTTGTAGTTGATTCACAGGGACAGTATGGCAATCAGAGCAAGGAAATGAAGTGATTTGAGAAAGTCTTTCTCTTACGTGAAAACTTTTCCCTTCTATATCTACTTCATGTGTTTTAATGCCTTCGGTATGTTCATCAGAAGACACCGTGACACCAGAATACTCTTTTTCACCTTCTTTAATTTGATGCGATACCGAATTTGCATGATGATCCCCGTGCTGCATGCATGAGATTACTCCAACGATTAAGGCAGCAACTATTAGTTTATTTCTCATGGTCAGTTGTTTTTGGTCGTGAAAAATCACCGATATCGGTTACTTCCTTATTATTGAATACGTGGCATTGTCTACAATTAATCCGCTCGGGATGTGTCACTCTAATTTCCTTTGGTGCCCCTGGACCAGCGTGGCAGCTTAAACAATTCTCATGTAACTGCAGTTGATGAGGAATTACTGGAGGGCTACCTTCCAACGCATTGTTATTACCAACTGAAGGTGCTTTGTCTTTATGCCAATTTGTTGGCTGAAAAACAGTCTCTGTATGCTGTGGCACATGGCATTGTCTACAGTTGATTTTTTCTGGATGTGGTGCTACCGGAGTATAGGCATCCCATTTTTTTACGTAACCACCATTCTGATGGCACTTTAGGCAACTTTTGTCGCCCATATTTCTTTCATCCAATACCTCATGAGGTATGGTAGGTGGAGCACCATGAAAAGCACGGTTTTCATAATAATCATCTAAAGAGCGTTCTTTACTTTCATCAATGGGCATTTCCAAATAGGTGTAAGCAAAATCCTCTCGAGCAAACGTGGCAGCCTCTGAAGGAATATCTGTTCCCTTTAATAGAACCTGCTCGTTATGTAGATCAGCTCCTTGTTGACTAGCTCCGATACTTCGCATAGAAATCACTATAACAACAAGCATAAGAGCACTAAACAGCAGTATTATCGTTAGTCGCTTCATAGCTTAGGCTTTAGAAACTTTTACAGCACATTTTTTATAATCAGGTTCTGCAGAAATGGGACAGAAACTGTCTAGCGTAACCTCATTTATCAGTTTGAACTCATCAAAGAATGGAACAAACACTTGACCTTTTGGAGGTATGCCTCGTTCATTAACCGATGCTCGTAAAACAATTGATCCTCTTCGAGATTCAATCTTCACATCCTGACCATTGCTCACTTCCATAGCTTTAGCATCATCTGGATTAAGCTCTACGTAAGCGGCAGGCATTGCTCTATGCAAAACAGGTATTCTTCTAGTCATAGATCCCGTATGCCAATGTTCTACAACACGCCCTGTGTTTAACCAGAAGTTGTACTCGCCATCAGGTTCTTCTGCAGCTGGTTCATATGGACGTTGCCAAATAATTGCCCGTCCATCTTCTTTTCCATAAAAGTGATAACCTTCTTGTTGACAAGCAGGGTCATAATCTGAATGGAAGCGCCATTGTGTAGACTTTCCGTTTACATAGGGCCAAATAGCACCAGATTGTGCCTTGAGCACATCCAAAGGAGCCATTCGGTGTTTGTCGTTGTCATGGAACTGACGGTACTCATTATAAATTTCCTCAATGTGTGTTTCTTCTTCGTAATAGAATTGTTTTTCAAATCCCATACGCTTAGCTACCTCAACGAGTTGCCAAGTGTCGCTCATTGCCTCTCCAGGAGGTTCAACCATTTGTTCAAAATATTGAGTTCGTCTTTCAGAGTTTCCATACATTCCTTCTCTTTCTATCCACATAGCAGAAGGAAGAATAACGTCTGCAATATCTGTTGTTGGAGTAGGGTAGACATCAGAAACAACAATAAAGCGATCTTCTTTTAGTGCACCATCTCTATATCGTTTCAATTTGGGCATGGTAACCATTGGGTTGGTTACTTGTATCCACATGAATTTAATATCTCCTCGATCCAGAGCTCTAAACATTTCTACCGTGTGATAGGTAGGTTTAGGATCGATATTCTCCACTGGAACATTCCAGATCTCAGCTGCTTTTTTACGCGCTCCTTCCTTCATCACAACTCCATATGGAAGCTTGTGAGTTAATGTTCCAACCTCTCTTACGGTACCACAAGCACTAGGCTGTCCTGTTAATGAGAAGGGGCTATTTCCAGGAGTGGAAATTTTACCTACTAATAAATGTATGTTATAAACTAGGTTGTTAATCCAAGTACCTCTAGAGTGTTGGTTCATTCCCATACACCATAACGACATAACCTTTTTACTTGGATCGCCATACTGAGCAGCCATGTATTTAATGTCTCGAGCAGATACACCAGAAATCTTTTCTACTTTCTCAGGTGTGTAATCTTCTAAGAACTTCTTGTAGGCGGCAAAGTCAATTTTCTTGGCTTCATCCTTAAACTTGAATTTATCTTCAAGTCCGTAACCGATGTTGGTTTTACCACTATTGAAATTCACATGATTTTCAACAAAGGTTTTATCTACCCAGTTATTCTTTATGATTTCATAACAAATTGCGTTGGCTACAGCCAAATCAGTTTGTGGTTTAAATAGAATAGATTTATCAGCTGCCATACTAGTGCGTGTAGTACGCGTAGCAAAATCAATAATTTGTGAACCTCGATTCATTCGCTGATCCAACAATCTAGAGAAAAGAACAGGGTGCATTTCCGCCATATTATTTCCCCAAAGAACAAACACATCTGCATGGTCTATGTCTTCATAGCATCCCATGGGTTCATCCAGTCCGAAACTGGTAAGGAAACCCGTAACTGCACTAGCCATACACAAACGTGCATTGGCTTCCACATTATTTGTACCAATACAACCTTTAAATAACTTACTAGCTGCGTATCCATCTGGAATTGTCCATTGGCCTGAACCATAGATAGAAACCGCATCTTTGCCACTTTCTGCAATAGTACTTTTCATCTTCGAGGCAATAAGATCTAATGCTTCATCCATGGTAGTTTCAACCATTTTGCCATTTTTCTTAACCAATGGTTTGGTCAATCGATCTTTGCCGTAAAGTGCCATTACTGAATGGTATCCTTTTACGCAGCACAATCCTTTATTAACTGCTGAATTTGGATCCCCTTTAACGGCAACTGCTTTGCCCTCTTCAATACCGATAAGAACGCCACAACCAACACCACAAAATCGGCAGGGTGCTTTTTTCCAGGTAAGATTTCCATTATCGTCTAATCCAGGTTCTCCATCATTGGCAAATAGAATTCCTGGAAAAATGGTGGCAGCACTTGCCATTGCCGAAGCTGCGGCCATCTTCTTTAAAAAATTTCTTCTGCTAGTCGTTTTATCGAACATGTCGGTACGTATTAATTAAGTTCTTTATTATCAAATCCTGAAACCATTGAAAGCATTTGCAAGCTTTCAAGGTTATGTAGTTTCTCTTCTAATGCTATATCAGCAGCTTTGTCTGGTGTGTCAGTAACCAGAACTACAATTTCTTCGTTTGTAGATGGAATTATTTCGCAAGCATCTAACTGCTCTAGATCTTCAATAAGTTGCTCTTTTTTGCCCCATTTTGGATGGGCAATGAAGCTTTTAATGGGCATAGACTTCTACTTGGGTTACGCAGTAAACTTAAATCCCTTTAAAGATAGAAATTATGACATTTAGAAGTTAACAGATTGATCTATATCAAGTTGAGATCCCGCTATTTAGAATTGTTCTTAATTATATTTTAGTATTAGCGCGGGTTCCTGATTTAAGTCATGCAAAATTTTCTTGCATAGGTAAGTCATCGTTATATCTTTGTGGGTATAACGCTTTTTTATGATTTCTGTAGAGGAAGCTCTCCAAATAATTGATAACGCAATTGTCTTGTCTAAGCCTAAAATAATGGCGGTTCATTCATCATTAGGATGCGTTTTGGCAAATGATGTGCTTTCGCCAATTTATATGCCACCCTTCGCGCAAAGTGCTATGGATGGTTATGCGGTCCGTTTTAACGGTGCTGCTTGCTTTTCCCTCAAAGGTGAAATTAAAGCAGGCGATAATGCTCAGCCCTTGTTAAAAGAAGGAGAGGCGGTGCGCATTTTTACTGGGGCTCCAGTTCCAGCTACAGCTGATGCTGTGGTTCGTCAGGAAGACACAGAAGTCGTGGATGGCGTTTTGGTGGTTAATCCTTTACCTAGAGCCAAAGCAAATGTTCGTCCATTGGGAGAGCAAATTGCTGAAGGCGCAATTGCTTTGCAGAAAGGGCAAGTGCTCAATGCAGCATCGATTGGCTATATGGCAACACTTGGAATTACTGAAATTGAAGTTTATGAGAAACCAAAGGTGACTATTTTGGTTACTGGAAATGAACTCGTAGAGCCAGGAACACCTTTACAATATGGACAGATCTACGAAAGCAATGCGCCTATGTTGGTGAGTGCTTTAAATGATTATGGCATTACAAATGTAGAAGTGCAAAGAGTAAAAGATGATTATACCTCAACTCTTGAACAGTTAAAGTTAATATTGGCTGACAATGATTTGGTTTTATGTTCTGGAGGTATTTCTGTTGGTGATTATGACTTTGTTGGAAAAGCTTTAAAAGAACTTGGAACGCAAGAGTTATTCTATAAGGTGAAGCAGAAGCCAGGTAAGCCTTTGTTTTTTGGAATACGAAATAAAACTATTGTATTCGCTTTACCAGGCAATCCAGCCGCAGCACTGACGTGCTTCTATGTTTATGTTTTAAAAGCGTTAAACCTTATGACTGGAAAGCGACCAGAAGGGCTCCGTAGAGT
>JAOARK010000460.1 GCA_025210575.1 Schleiferiaceae bacterium | reverse complement strand
TTCAATACACCTACACTCCCGGAGCAAACAATGAAGATGAAAATGGCGCACCACTACCCTATGGAGACCAATGTGACATTTACATTCTTTTAGAGAACAGAGATGGAGCAAAAACAAAACGCGTAGGTACCGCCTGGTTTAGAAATGGGGATACACAATCTTCTTGGAAAGAGATAGAGGTTCCCGTGAAGTATGGACAGTTAGACCCTAGTGACGATTGGTTTGATTATGCTCAACCTCAACCTGATGAAGAATGGGGTACGGGTACAGAAAATGTGACACATATTTCCGTGTTATTCTCCAGTAGCTTTGAAGGTGATTTCTTTAAAGGTGCAATTGGAAGTGTCCTCGAAGTTGATAACCTCATCTTAACCTATTAAGAAAAACATGGCCCATCCACCTTTGCGATGAATGGGCCACATTACATAGATGAGAGACTATTCTTTTTCTTCAAATACATACTTGTAGACCATACCGGCCAATGCAGCTCCAACAATTGGTGCTAACCAAAACAGCCATAACTGTCCCATATATCCACCATCAGCGAAAAGCGCTTGACTCGTGCTTCGAGCAGGGTTTACAGATGTATTTGTAACGGGTATGCTTACTAAGTGAATTAAGGTTAAACACAATCCTATCACCATTCCTCCGAAGCCAGCGGGAGCTCTTTTATCAGTGGCACCTAGAATTACCAGTAGGAACATAAATGTCATCACTAACTCCGTTACAAACGCTGCCGTCATATCATACTTTCCAGGTGATAGATCTCCATATCCGTTTGCAGCAAATCCACCGATAGAAGAACCATTGCCAGTAACAATAACATAGAGTACACCTGCTGCTGCAATTCCACCAAGAACTTGAGCAATAATATATCCTGCTAATTCTTTTCCTTCAAATCTCCCTCCCATAAACAATCCAATAGAAACAGCAGGGTTCAGGTGAGCTCCACTAATATGGCCTAAGCTATAAGCGATGGTCAGTACTGTTAAACCAAATGCCAGCGAAACACCTAACAATCCAATACCTACACCTGGAAATGCAGCCGCCAGAAGCGCGCTACCACAACCGCCAAACACCAACCAAAAGGTGCCAATAAACTCTGAGATCAACTTTTTCATAGTATAAATGATTTTTAATCCTCTGTAAGTTAGAACCTTAGATTCGGATTCGAGATTTCAACTAAAAATTCAATTAACCAAGAATTGTGAATAACTATGATTCTTATTATCAACTCATATGAACTCAATAATCACGATTTCTCGTCTTCTTTTTTCTGGCATAAAATCATTGTAGAATACCACTTGTTCATCTTACATTTACGGCCATTTTTTGAAAGCCATCTTTCACACTTTTTAAACAACGATTACAATGCTTCAGATTAACCGCATTAGAGAAGAAAAAGAAAATGTAATTGCCGCTTTGGCTAAGAGACATTTTGATGCAAAAGAGATTATTGACCAGTTACTTGTCGTAAACGATGAGAAAAAGTCAGTGCAAAGAAATGCAGAAGATCTTCAGGCAGAATCTAATGGACTAGCGAAGCAAATTGGAGGTTTGTTTAAACAAGGAAAGCGCGAAGAAGCTGAAGAACTTAAAGCAAGAAGTGTAGCCATAAGAGAGGAACTAAAAGGGATTCAAGAAAACTTGAATACGCTAGCTGCTAAAGAAAATGACCTTTTGGTGAGTTTGCCGAATACCCCACATGAAAGTGTTGCAACTGGAAAAAATGAACAAGACAATGTGGAGGTCAAGCGAGTTGGTGAAATTCCAGAAATGGCATCTAATGCGAAACCTCATTGGGAGATCACTTCTGAATATGGTTTGATTGATTTTGAATTAGGCGTTAAGATTACCGGTGCCGGTTTTCCAGTTTACACAAACAAAGGAGCTCGTTTACAACGTGCACTAATCAATTATTTCCTAGACAAGAATACCAATGCGGGCTTCAAAGAATTTATTCCACCACTTTTCGTGAATGAGGCATCTGGATTTGGAACGGGTCAACTTCCTGACAAGGAAGGGCAAATGTATCACATGCCATTAGACAATCTCTACGCTATTCCTACAGCAGAGGTTCCTATCACCAATTTATTCAGAAATGAAATTGTAAAAAAAGAAGAACTTCCCATAAAATGTACAGCCTACACACCTTGCTTTAGACGTGAGGCAGGTAGTTATGGTAAGGATGTTAGAGGATTGAATAGGCTGCACCAATTTGATAAAGTTGAAGTAGTTTGTGTGACCGAACCTGAAAAAAGCTATGCCATGCTAGACGAAATGGTTAACCATGTAGCTGGATTGCTAGATGAGCTGGGATTACCGTACAGAATACTCAGACTTTGTGGTGGTGACATGGGCTTTACCTCAGCATTAACTTATGATTTTGAAGTGTATAGTGCCGCTCAAGAGAGATGGCTTGAGGTGAGTTCTGTTTCTAATTTTGAGAACTTCCAGACTAACCGATTAAAGTTGCGTTACCGCGATGAAAACAAAAAGACAAAGCTTTGCCACACGCTAAACGGAAGTGCACTTGCATTGCCAAGAATAATGGCTGCATTGTTGGAAAATAATCAAACCGAGAATGGCGTTACTATCCCAGAATGTCTAGTACCTTACACAGGATTTGATAAGATAGACTAATGAAAAAGACGACCTTTATTCTTGCTGCTTTATCCTTATTAATGATTGCATGCTCTACTCAAAATAAGCATCAAGATGAAGTTACTAGACTTCAGAATTCATTAAACAACATTGAGATTGCGTTGGTTAAAATTGACTCCATTGACTCTAAGACAATGGATAATATGCTATCTCACTATTCGACTTTAAAAGATGAGGTTTGGTCATATTACTCACAGGATGACACTGCCTCTTATTGGCGAAACGAACTCAGCGATCTTCAACTGTGTGTAAAGTCCATGGACCGTTACGCTCAAGAAACAAAAGGCATTCATAAAGAACTGAATAAAAGCCAAAAGCAGATCACCGCTCTAATTCATGATTTAGAAAATGACTTGGTGCCTGAAGAAAAGATAGAGGAGTATGTCGCAACAGAAATTCAAATTGCAGAATTCTCAGTAAAGAAGGCCGCTAAACGAGGAGGAAGAGCCCTTTATTGTTACAGAAATTACGACTATATTGTAGAAAAAGCAGACAGCTTATTGACATTTATAAAAGCCGAGGATTGAACACATTAAAATATTTTTTCTTTCTAATGTTATGTTCTTCGCTTGCCTTTGGGCAAGTAGACAAACAATTGGGAATTGAATATTTTAAAAATCAACAATATGAAAAGGCACTGTCAAAATTCAACACGCTTTACAAGCAGTCCCCAACAGATGAATACTATCGCTTTATTCTAGATTGTTACTTAGAGTTAAAGCAATTAGATGAAGCTGAAAAGTTTGTAAACAAGCATATTCGCAAAAACGGTCGGAGGGCGACTGCTTTTTATGTGGACCTCGGCTACATTCAACAACAGAACAATAATCAAAAAGGAGCTGAAGAAAGCTTTAATTCAGCGTTTGAATACATAGATCAAAATCCAGGTATTGCTTATAGCGTTAGCCAGAATTTTGCTCGTTACGGTTTTTATAATGAAGCTTTAGAAGCCTTTGAAAGAGCCGAACAGATCAACCCCAATTTGACGTTCGATTATCAGAAAGCGCTGATCTATGCAGATATGGGAGACATTGAAAACATGTACAAATCTTATTTGAACATGATTGAAAAGAATGCCTCTTATTACAACAGTGTACTCAACATGCTGAGACAATCGGTTAAAACAGACCCACAGGATGAAGGCAATGTTATGCTTAAAGAGCTGATTGTTGAAAAAATACAGCAAACGAACAATCCAATGTTTAATGATCTATTGGTTTGGTTACTCATTCAAGAAAGAAGTTTTAATGCCGCATTTATTCAGCTCAAAGCACTAGATAAAAGACAAAAGCGAAATCAATCTGAAATTTTTAATCTCGGTAAAACGGCTACTTATAGCAAAGATTACGCTACGGCTGAAAAGTGCTATAACTACATAATTAAGATTGGAGAATTATCGCCTTTCTATCAAGATGCTTTATTCTCAAAGGCCTTTGTACACAAAGAGCAGTTATTTAACGATAGTCAAGCTAGCGATGAGCTCTATGCTAATCTTTTAGCTGAATTCGAAATGCTCTTAACAGAGTTGACCTTTCCTGGTGAGATCATTGAAGTTCACACAGCGATGGCCGAGGTTTATGCCTACAAACTTCGTCAGCCAAAGACAGCAGAGCAAACGTTGACTTCAACCCTCGAGAAGTATCCTGCTAAAAGTGACGAACAAGGACTGGCAAAAATTCTTTTGGGAGATATAACATTGGCTTATGGTGATCCATGGGAGGCCCTATTGCTTTATGCTCAGGTAGACAAGGCTTTTGGCGACAATGAAATTGGTCAAGAAGCCAGATTCAAGAAAGCAATGGTTGCCTTTTACCAAGGAGATTTTGACTGGGCGAAAACCCAATTTGATGTTTTGAAAACCGCCACTTCAAAACACATTTCAAACGATGCCATGATCATGGCCTTAGTTATTTCTGACAATACCTTTCTAGATACCGATAGCAATTTTACTGCACTCAAAATATATGCACATGCCAAACTCTTGGTAGAACGACAGGATCTTGATAGTGCATTGATACTACTTGCATATATTGAATCTACTTATCCTGCTCACAGTTTGAGTGACGATGTTTTGTGGGAACGTGCACAAATAGAATTGAAACAGGGTAAAACAGAAAAAGCAATTGAAACACTCACCGAACTTTCAGGATTCTTAGGTGCAGATCTTTTAATTGACCGTGCTCTTTTTGAA
>JAOARK010000459.1 GCA_025210575.1 Schleiferiaceae bacterium | reverse complement strand
GTATCAATATTGTATTGAGATAAGATGTGGTTCCAAAGTCTTCTAAAGGCTCTAAACTTAGCTATTTGCTCAAAGTAGTTTGGCCCAATAGCAAAGTTGAACCAAAAGTTAGAAGCGTTATTAATGTTTAAATGGGTAAGGTATTCGTGGCCATGGGCTAGGGCTATTGCCAACTCTTCTGCAACAGTAGCACCGCTATTGTGGTAAATATTGGCGTTTATGCAAACTGGTTTAAAACCATCAATATCAGCATCCGCTAAAGCTTGCAAGTCATTTAAATCTTCTTCTAAGCTTTCGAAATAGTTACCTGTACGCAATGCGTTTTCAAAAGCATCTTTGTTGATGGTAAAATTCCAAGTGTTGATGTCGTCTTCAATCTTTTCAGCGTAAGCCAATAAACGTAACAAGATCTCACGACCGTTTTCTTCGCTCACAAAATGAACTGGAATATGCGGCATAGAGATCTCTGCCAAAAGCACGTTAAAGTCAACTTCTGGGTTCATGTAAAAGATCAAGCCATTCGTTCCACGATTCAAAGCTTCGAGTGCTTGAGCATTAGCATCCGCCTCATTTTCCACAATAATTTCTTGGATGATCTCCCAACCTGCATTCGCCTTTTGCGGCTGAGGTTGAGCTTCGGTAGAAGTATAGAACGGTTTAATTTGTATTCCGTCTCTTGTGGTGCTGGTTAAATCTTCTAAGGTCTTGCCACGCAGATCTTTTAGCGCTTTGGCTTCCCATTCTTCTTGACTTACCGGCTGGAAGTCTTCAAAAAGTTTTTGCATAATCATCCTGCTTAAGGGATTGCAAATTTAACCATAGTGTCATTTCGCCAAAGCGTTTATTGTGTCTTCTGTTTAATAGATAATGAGTAAAAGAAATCTTATTCAAAACTCAGTAATAGTTCGCTAATTCTAAATGAACATTTCGCGCTGAAATATTTGAAGTAGTATTGATAGAATAAGTCCAAAAAATGGTGCGCTACACGTTACTCATACTACTCTTTTCTCTCAATCACTCATACGCTCAGAACTTGTTGAGCAATGGCAGCGCTGAAACCATAGACACATGTTATTTGTTGCCAGGAGTTGTTACTCAAGCTACCGGTTGGAAATTTGGAAATGGAGGAAGTATAGACGTCTATAATAAGTGTTCTCCACACGAATACACAAAGGTACCTTATACCATGCATGGCTATCAAGAACCTGTGCATGGCAATGGATTTTTTGGCATAGGAATGTCTTCAAAGATCAATGCATTCTATGAATACTACGAGTATCCCATGTATTTTCTTGATACACCTCTGGAGAAAGATACCGTATATGAAGTTTCTTTTTTTGTAGTAGCCTCTAAAACAGGCAATGTTTACACGGATAGAATAGGAGTCTTATTTAGTAAATGGATGGTCTTCGCACAGTCAAATTCGGGTAGAATTGATACTATACCTCAAATAGAATCTCCGAAGGGAATGGTCTTTTCAGATACGGCTAACTGGGTTCAGGTTAAAGACACTTTTACAGCCACGGGAGTAGAGAAAGTAATGACATTGGGTTGGTTTAATTCTATTGATGATATGACCATTCAGGAGCATGATTCAATTTTTACTTCTTATGCATCCTATGTGTTCATAGACTCTATAGTGGTGAAAAAATATGAGAAACCTAAAAGAGGTGAACTTAATCTGCCAAATGTATTTACGCCAAACGACAATCTATTAGACGATTATTATTTCGCTCAGAGTAAAAATCTACTGGCATTAAAAGCAAAAATCTATAACCGTTGGGGTGGTCTGGTGTATTCTAGCAATGAGATCGATTTTAAATGGGATGGAAAAAAAGACGGAGTTGACCTTGCCGAAGGGGTGTACTTTATCATGGTTGAAGCTACAGACCTCTTTGGCAATCGTCTGGTAAATAAACAAAGTATTGTACTGATTAGATGAGTAGGAAGAATTAATCAAATTAAACAGAATGAAAAAATTTCAATGGATATTTAGTGTGTTTTTGATCTCGATGCAGGTAAATTCACAAAATCTAGTTTATAATGGTAGCGCAGAGATTCTCAAAGATTGTGAAATAGGTTTAGGATCAGTTTTTAAAGCTGTAGGTTGGATAACTCCGAATCAAGGCAGTTCGGATGTTTTAAATGTTTGCTCAACCAGTGAATATGTAAAGGTGCCCAGAAACCTTTATGGATTTCAACATCCTAAGCATGGAAACGGCTATTTTGGAATTGGTATCTCTTATGATGTAAATGACGGCCGAGAAAGGTATGAGTATCTGCATTCTCAACTGAGCTCAACTTTAGAAAAGGATACGGTTTACGAGGTTTCGTTTTATGTGTCGCCTTCAGATAGAGCCGGGAGTTGTTATGTAGATAGAATTGGGGCTTTGTTTACAGATACTGTAATGCTTTACTACCCTTCTGTAACCCCGATACCGCTGTTTAGAATAGAAGGCGAACCACAGATAGAATCAGAGGCAGGGAAGTTGCTTTCTGACACTACAGGTTGGACTTTGGTTAAAGACACTTTTAGAGCAACGGGAACAGAAGAGTATATAACCATTGGTTTTTTTAGACATTTTAATGATATGACTGTTGTTGCCAAACCATACAACACAGATCCACCCAATGGGTTTTATACTTACGTAGATTCTATTGTGGTAAAAAAATGGACTCCTCCAGTTGAAGTCACCTTAGAAGTTCCGAATGTATTTACGCCTAACGGCAATCAGTTGGATGATTATTATTTCATCAGATCGGAGAATATTGAGGAGTTAAACGTAGAAATCTACAACAGATGGGGAGTTGAAGTCTTTGCAAGTAACGATGTTGATTTTCGTTGGGACGGAACAAAAGATGGAAATGATTTAGCTGAGGGCGTATATTATATTCTTGTACAAGCTAAGGATGCTTATGGAAATCAAATGACAGAAAAAAGGAGTATCACGCTTATTAGGTAATCGAAATTATTCAAGTTCTGTTTTTGGAATACCTACCAACCTCTTGTTTTTTTCATCCCAAAGTTTGCTTCTCAAATGTTTGTTCAATTCAAGTAGTTTAATAGGCTTCGTTTTAATAATGTCTATCACGTTTTGATTAGCAGCTGGCAGATTGTAAAATGGAATATTGGGATTTAGGTGATGAATATGATGGAAACCAACATTACCCGTTAGCCACCGCATAAAGGAACCAAACTTTAAGTAAGATGCGCCATGAATTGAAGCGTCATAAATATTCCAATCCTCGTCTTCATACCAATGTGAATCTTCAAATTGATGTTGAAGGTAAACGATAATGGTAGCGAAACTCAGAAAAAAATAAGCCGCAAGAAGGTAGGTTAATGCAAACTGAAGAAATATTTCATTCTGAATAAAATACCACACTAGTAGCGCATATACAAAGTTTGTGAGTGTAACGTAAATATTTGCTTTTACTGACAGCTTTCGGTGTGGAATTCGTGCTAAAACAATAATGGATATTGGATCAATAAAAACACGAATAAAAGAAGAGCGTAGAACTCTGTAGGCCAGTTTTTTTGGTGAAGAACTAGCATTGTATTCTGCTAAAGTTAAAGTCCACAATTCAGGGTTGTTATGCCGCTTGTTTAGATTGGCAAAAGAAGAATGGTGCATTCGGTGTATGTTTTGCCATAATCCAAAAGGAATGAGTATGAAGAACCCGCAGATTGTTCCAATGACTTCGTTCAACCACTTTTGTTTAAACAAAGAGTAATGCCCTGCATCGTGTACAAAGGCAAAGAACCGACACATAAAAACCGCTGTTGCGCAAATACTTATGCTTAATGCGATGTTGTTGGTAGCATAAAGTTCTGCGCTAACGAATAAAGAAGTTACAAAGCCAATTAATGCAATACACACGGATGTCATTGCCTTTTTGGTGCTCGCTGATTGGTATCTGCTTAAAATTTTATAAACCTCTTTTTTTGAATCCATTATTATTTGAAGATCTTGTCAAAGGTAATTGCTCACTTCTTGTAAGATTAGCAATTCTTGCAAAAATCAAGTTTACGTTTTTCATTTTTCAATTATTAATATTGGTAGCAGTTGTTAAGTTTGTTGAACAATTGATAAACTTATGGAAGCCACATTAATAAAACCCAGTGATGAAGCTAAAGTTGAAAGGTTAATTAAACTTAGCGAGACTAAAGCACTCATTCCAGATAAATATGTGCCTTGGCAGGATGAAGAAGATGGCGAATGGCTAATGCCAGAAACACTTGTTTCATTGCAAGGTCATCCTTTATACGAAGAGTTATCATACCATCAAAAAAGAGAATTAGGAAGGCACGAACTTTCTCAAGTAGTTTACTCTTACGCTTGGGCTGAAGGTATTGGCTGTCTCACGTTTTCAAATAGAATGGTTCATCTGGAACCAACATCTTTAGAGTACAAGTATTTATTGAAAATGAACATTGAAGAATGTCGCCATCAAGAAATGTTTGTAAAGTTGATAGAAAAGGTGAGAGGTAAAACTTTCTCATTGCCTGCACAACATTTTTTTATGCGTTGGTACATGAAAAACTGTCCGCAGTCTCATCGGTTTTTGTCAATTCTTATTGTTGAGATTATTGCAGATACCTATGGAAAGATTATCCGTAAAACAGAGAATGTTTTTAGACCTGTTAGAAAGTCATCACAATTGCACCATATAGAAGAGGGACGCCATATATATTACACCAAGAATTGGTTAAACCACTTTATAGACAACGCCTCATTCTTTAGAAGAACAACCTATAGCTTAGTAGCCTTAAGCAATGTTTTGTTGCTCAAATCATTGTATGTAAGAAGAGAGATATTTGAAGAAATTGGAGTAAAGAACCCTAAGAAGTTTACCAGAGCTGCGAGAAAGAACCTCCACAGTAAGTTCACGAAACTTTGCATAGATGATGTGGTAAGTTTTGTTCGAGAAATAGATGGTTTCAATTTTGTTACTAAGCCTATTTGGAAAATCCTCCTAAACGTTAAACCATGAACGCCTATATAAAACAAATTGCATCTTACTTTCCCGAAACAACTTTGAGTAATGCAGACGTAACTCAGAAGGTTGTAAGTGAAGGTTACCCTTTAAGAGAAAATATGATGGACACCTTAATTGGCGAGTGTGAAAGACATTATGCAAGTAAGGAAGAACAGGTGTCTGATTTAGCTGTGAAAGCTGCTAAGAAAATTGTAAATGGTTCTCCAGAATCGTACGATCTATTAATTTTTGCTTCGGCTTGTGCCGATTTAATTGAGCCTGCTACATCTAACATTGTACAACACAAGCTTGGATTAAGTTGTCCTACTTTCGATGTGAAAAATGCCTGCAATAGTGTTGCAACCGCAATAGATATTGCCAACTCAATGATTATAGCTGGAACTGCCAGGAAGGTGTTAATTGTATCTGGCGAAAAGCCCAGTGACAGCATTAAGATAAAAGGGCTGAATAAGGAAAATATAGTCCAGCATTTTGCGGCTTTATCGTTTGGCGATGCAGGAGTTGCTATAGAGATTGAAGGCACAGAAGAAGAGAAAGGAATCTTGTATTCAAAATCGAAAACTTTTGGAAAATATTGGAATCTCTGCAACGTGCTAGGAGGAGGTTCAATGTACCCTCAAGACGCGTCAAAGCTTGTGTTTAGCGGAGATACATATAAGTTAAAAACCGTAATGGATAAAGTTGCACCAGACTTTATTCACAGCTGTATGGCAGAATCTGGTTACGCTCTAGAAGATGTAGATCTAATTTGTTCTCATCAGGTTTCAAAGAGAACGGCTTCAACAATACATCAGCATCTAAATATTGGGCTCGACAGGATAATGCAAACATTTCAAAAATTTGGAAATACAGCTTCCACGTCTATGCCCATTGCCTTAGAACAGGCTTTGGCGCAAGGCAAGGCTAAAAAAGGAGATTTAATTATGCTTTTAGGCTTGGCAGCAGGCATAAATGTGTCTGTTCAACTTGTCCGTGCTTAATGGTATTTCACTCTCCGATATTAAGCTATTTACAAGAACTTAAACCTGACCACGAAATATGTGTTTCAAAAGGGTCAAGGTTGCTTGCTGGGTCGCTGGTAGAAAGAAGTCTCAATCTTGCTCAAGGATTCGTTAATGCGGGTATGAAGCGCGGAGACGTAGTCTTGTTTGCCGTGGCTCCGGGCATCGAGTTTTTAGAAACCTTTGTCGCGCTAATTCATGTTAGAGCCAAGGTTGCTCTTGTAGACCCGCACATGGGAAGTCAATTGTACGCATCTAAAATTGAGCAGCTCAAACCACAATGGGCGTTTATTGATAGCCGACTGTTGCTCATTCAAAACTCATCGCTTTTTACATGGTTGTATCAGAAGCTTGCACCCGGTGGTTTGTTTATTCCCAAAAGCAATGCCTACAAGGTATTTAAGACGGGTTACAAAATGCCATGGGTAAAAGGCGTAAACCTACCTTACAACCACAGTTTTACAGGTAACCTCGCTGATGGCGATGCAGACGATGAAATTGTTATTGTTTATACCTCTGGTTCACTTGCAGAACCGAAAGGCGTAGTTCAATCCATTCATTCTATTCATAGCAGTTTATTGGTTATTGGCGATTTATTGAAAAACGCCCCGGGTAAAAGAATGGTTTCACATTTACCACATTTTGCCCTAATTGGGATGTTTGTAGATTATCAGGTTTTATTTTGGGATGAGAAACTTTCTGCGAGTGCTAAACTGAAATTTATTGAGAAGCATCAGATCGACACCATATTTGCGCCCCCTTCAGAAGTCCTTGAATTAATGGACTGGTGCCAGCAAAATGGATCTACTTTTCCTGAATCTCTCCAACATATTATTTTGGGTTCAGCTCCCATACTCAACCCCTTTCTAAAAGAATTGAGAAAGTTCTACTTCAACAAGGCGACTTGTTTTTATGGAATGACTGAAAACGTGTTGATCGCCACCATTGATGCAGATTTAAAACTAAAGCTCAATAGAAAAGAGGATGTGTTAGGCAAACCTCATGGTCAGCTAGAATATAAAATTGCCAAAGACGGTGAGTTATTCATTCAAACAGACTGGCTCTATAAGCGATATTTTCATCAAAAATCAAGAAGTCATTTTCATGCTACCGGAGATCTTGTTGAACTGAACGAAGAAGGTTATCTCCTTATGAAAGGAAGAAAGAAAAACATGATCATCAGAAAGCATAAGAATATTTATCCTGGTTTATATGAGCCAACTATTTGTGCTATTCCTGGGGTAAAAGATGCTTGTATGCTGGGTATGTATAATAACGAAAAACACGATGAAGAAGTTATTCTTCTAGTTGATCAAGAGGGGGATTTAACAGATATCAAACTTATGAGTATGTTAACTTCTGGAATGCATGCTATTGATTCAGATGCCTTGCCAGACAAGGTTGTATTCGGTGCAATTCCAAGATTTGGTCGTCAAAACAAAATAGACTATCAGAAATTAAAGGCAGCTAGCTATTAGAATAGTGTCCCTTTAAATGATGAATGTACTCTTCCAGAGTTTGTTCGTAATTAACCACAGGCTTATAGCTTAAAAGATTCTTCGCTTTGCTTATATCAAAGAAATGATCGTGTGCCAGTTGGTTAACTAAAAAGCGTGTAAGTCTTGGCTCTCCTTTAAAAGGAAATGTTTTGTAAAGTATTTCTAAAAAATGACCCAAACCATTAGCCACATTCAAGGGTATATGGCTTTCTATTGATTTCATTTCCAGTTCATTCAGAAGATGGTTTAACCACGTCCAAATCTGAACTGGATTGTCATCACTGATAAAGTATGCTTGACCGATGGCTTTCTTGTTTTTATTAAAAAGAGCTTTGGCTGCCGCGATATGCGCTTCTACTGCATTGTCAACATGTGTCATGTCAACCGTAGGGTTCGTATTGCCCATTCTAAAAAGTTTGCCTTGTTTGGCAGTGTCTATTAATCTTGGCAATATGTGTGGATCTCCTTTCCCCCAAATAAGGTGTGGTCTTAGGGCAATAGTATTTAATTGTTCTGCATTCAAGACTTCCTGTTCTGCAATAGCCTTTGTGCTAGGGTAATGCGAAAGGTAATTGGAAAGGTAGGCTAATTGCTCTTTTTGGTTCCTGATGTTTTCTTTTGCAGTATAGGCCACACTCGGTGTACTTGTATAAACTAGGTCTGGAACATTAAAGTGTTTGCACGCCTGTAAAATGTTTTGCGTGCCTATAACATTTACGTTGTAAAAGTCTTCGTAGGCTCCCCAATAATGTGTCATTGCAGCCGCGTGAAATACCAAATCAACTCCTTCTACTGCTTGTTGTGTTTCTACGGAGTTGACAATGTTTCCACAAAAATGCGTGTGATTGGCACCTAAGGTCTCCACATTACTCCGTGAAAACGTCTTTACTTTTGAGCCAAGACTCAAAAGCTTTTTGGCGAGGGCATTTCCCAAAAAACCACTTCCACCAGTTACCAATACAGTTTTAGTTGAAAACACAGTTGTTAAAGATTTTTCAATGCTTCCTGCATAGCTTTTACTTTCAATAGGCATTCCTCATATTCCTCCTCAGGATCACTCAGAATGGTAATGGCTCCGCCAACAGGTGCAGATAAATATTGCGTTTTTGCATTGTAAAGAATGGAGCGAATCACAACATTAAAGTCAAAGTCACCCTCAGGGGTGATGTAACCCACAGCACCTGAAAAGACGCCACGTTTAAACGTCTCGTATTTTTCAATGAGTTGCATTGCGCTCACTTTAGGAGCCCCTGTCATACTGCCCATTGGGAAACTATGTTTCAATACCTCACCCCAATTCGAGTCCTCTCGGATCTCAGCACTTACAGTGGAAATGAGTTGATGAACCGTTGGAAAAGTATAAACCCCAAAAAGCTCTTCAACTTGTACCGAATTGTCTGCAGCGGTAATGGAAAGGTCATTGCGCACCAGATCAACGATCATCACATTTTCGGCTCTTTCCTTTATGGAGCTTTCCAAGGCATTTTTTACTTCTAGGTCTTCCACCTGATTTTGAGAACGCCTGGCAGTTCCTTTAATAGGTTGGCTGACTACTTTGTTACCCTTTTTCTGTAAATATCTTTCGGGTGAACCTGAGCATAAATAGTGTTCACTATTTTTTTGAAAGACTGAGAATGGGGCTCTGGTCTTTTTATTTACTGAATGGAAAAGTTCAAGAGGGTCAACTTCAATGTCTTCGGCTATGAATTCTTGACAAAAGTTTACTTCATAAATATCACCGAGTTGAATGTGATCTTGCAGCGACTTGATTTTTTCAAGGTAACCAGACTTCGATAAAGTTGGTGTTAGTTTGAAGTCTTTAGGGCTAGGTCTTGAGTCTGCTTCCCATCTTCCGTCTTCTGTCTTCCAACTTTCAATTTTCTTCCAAACCTCCTGTGGTTTCTCCGTTCTACTTTCTATCACCAACTGCTTTCCATCAAAAGCAAAAACAGTTTCAGGAATAAAAAAGTGGATGTCAGGATTTTCTTGATGATCTGGATTTTGACTCGAAAGATCTTCAACCACATTTTTGAGATCATAAGCTAAATGCCCAAAAAGCCAATCCTTTTCTTCGTTCCAATGCTCATAAAGTTCATCAAATGGAGAATCTCCAAATTCCTGGGCTTCATTCCCGACAGCTATAAGCCATTCAAACTGCCCGTATTGTACCATATGGTAATTGCTGTTCATAGCAGAAACCAATGAGAATTGTTGAGACCAAACTAAAATTTGATCAAAGACTTCTTTAGAGTCTTCAATGAGGAGATGTTTTTTTTGACGATTTGTCTTATGGTGGGAGATCTTCACTTCGGCAAACTTAGTGAGAACAGCGAATTAATGAAATGCAATATTTTAGAATTTCATCCATAACATTCAATAAGACCGAATCAAAACAAATGATATCTTTCCAACACCGGATATTGCTATGGAAGACCTGATTGCATCCTTTATTTTCTTTTTTGCCGTTATAGATCCAATTGGCTCTGTGCCTGTTTTTATTGCTGTAACAAATGGTTTTTCTGATAAGGAAAAAAGGGATACCGCTTTAAAAGCGGTTTTGGTTTCAACCTTAGTGTTGTTATTTTTTATTGCTGTAGGTGAACTCATATTAGATGCTATTGATATTCCTATACCGGCATTTCAAATTGCTGGAGGTATCGTTTTATTTCTCTTTGCAATCACCATGATATTTGGAGATAGTAAACCTGAGTCAGAGATAAAATCAATTAAGGATACAACAGCTACGGCCATTTTTCCTTTGGCTATTCCCTCCATTGCTAGTCCAGGTGCAATG
>JAOARK010000044.1 GCA_025210575.1 Schleiferiaceae bacterium | reverse complement strand
TTGCTAACAAAGTATAAGGTCTTACCATCAGCTGAAACTGAAGGCTGAGACTCCCAAGCTTCCGTATTGATATGATCACCTAGGTTTTCAATCTCTCCCCAATACAATCCTTCTCTTATACAATAATAGATATCGCAGTTCTGAGCCCCAGTTTTATCTCGTTGACAAACGGTAAAATAAAGCTCTCTGTTATTCGCTGTAATTGTCGGTCCTCCTTCATTATAATTCTCATTAAAAGGATAACCTAATGCATCTCCCTTTTCAAATGAACCATCTTCGTTTCGTTTGGCCATTACAAATTCTTCAACAATTCTTGTCTTGGCTGCAGGCCCGCTGTATTTATCTACTTTCTTAGATCTTCGTGTAAAGAAGCATAGTTCTGCATCTGGGGAAATAACCGCTAGATATTCATCGTCACGAGTACAGATGCTCATAATGGGTTTAGGATCAAACGGAACCGGATTTGCAAACAATGTTTCCTGGAGATGAATCTCTTCTAAGATCGATTCTGCTTCTTTATCAAACCCTCTATCCCTTTCTGGGTTAGCCAAAAAGAGTTTCATCATTTCCTCAGATTTCTTCTTATTCCCGTTCTCTAGTAATAATACCCCTAGAAAAAACTGTACTTCAGCACGATAATTAGGACATACATCAATGAGCTGAGACCAATAAGCAATAGCTTTATTCACATTGGCAGGTTTCCCTCGCATTGCAACTTCTCCCATTAAATAAAGCCCATGAGCATTCTTAGGATCCATTTCTAAGATGTTATTCACATAGATCTTCGCCATTCTATAGTCCTTCTTTTCAAAACTTGAAAGAGCTTTATTTACTTGAGCTTCTGTCTTGTCGTTGTAGCCTTGATCGCATTCGCCTAGCTCTACATCAAATTGTGAATATGTCAATTGAACACATAAAACGCTCACTAAAAGCGTAATCCACTTCTTCATACTTTTTCTCTTCTACTCTATTGTATAACGTTGAATATCTCTTTTTCCTTTTTTGGTAAGGGCT
The DNA here is from genome assembly GCA_025210575.1 of Schleiferiaceae bacterium. Classification (GTDB taxonomy): domain Bacteria; phylum Bacteroidota; class Bacteroidia; order Flavobacteriales; family Schleiferiaceae; genus JAOARK01. The sequence goes on along the minus strand of JAOARK010000044.1, from coordinate 10,892 downwards.
AAATTTTGTAGTGAAGTTTTCCTTCTGTTTGAGCTACCATGGTGCTCACTGTAGCATCTCCAGTAACATTAACTACAGTTCTGCACATGTCAAGAATTCTATCTATAGGGAAAATTATGGCGATCCAGAACGGGTTCAAATTAACCGATTGAAGAACAACAATAAGCATGATCAACCCAGCACTAGGTACAGCTGCAGAGCCTATAGAAGCTAATGTAGCTGTTAGAATAATGATCAACTGATCTGAAATTGCCAAGTCAATAAAATGAAACTGTGCTAAGAAAATAACAGCGACCGCCTGATATAAACTTGTTCCGTCCATGTTTACAGTCGCTCCAATAGGTAGGACAAAGCTTGAGATTTCTTCGTCTACACCTAAATTTTCGTGCACACATTCCATAGTAACTGGTAAAGTTGCCGCACTGCTACTTGTACTAAAGGCTAATAACTGAGCTGGGCGAATTCCTTTCATGAAGTACTTATATGCCTGCACAAAACTCAACTCTGTTTTTTTAGAAATTAAGGATGACAAAATCAAAGGGTAAATCACAAAGACCATAAATGCCAAACCAAATGTTACGACCAAGGCATATACACCTAACGATTTAAAGATCTCAAATAGCTCTTGCTCTGTTTGTGCCATTTTGGCTAGAACCCCAGAAAGAAGGGCAAAAACAAAAAATGGAGCAGCCTTCATGACCAACTCTACCATTTTTATAAACACTTCATTGGCTCCATTTACAAAAGAGATGACCCCTTGCACTTTGTCTTTTGGTACTGCTATTAGGCTAATACCGAAGAACAATGCAAAGACTATAATTTGCAGCATTAAGTTTTTGTTGAAAGACACAAAAATGTTGCTAGGCACCATGTCTACAACAAAATCTAATGGACCCCCTTTTTCTTTATTGTTAGCCTGATTTACTTTTTCCGCAACTGCTGCATCAGATATATCTTCTTGATATTTATCCATAGCATCAGTCATAAAATCGGCATACTTAGGATCAGACAAAAAACGTTGGTCATCAACGTAATCAACTCCTTCAGTATCTTCCACCCAAAGTTCATAACTCAAACGATTCACAATCCTTTGGTTGTCATCAGCAAAAGCACCAGGCTTTACAACATTTACCACTACTAAACCAACAGTTACAGCAAATACAGTTGTTATTAAATAGAACCCAATAGTCTTGGCACCCATTCTTCCCAACGAACTGGCATCACTAAGGTGTGATACTCCTGAGATAATTGAAAATAAAACAAGAGGAACCGCAATAAGTTTTAATAAATTGATAAAGATGGTCCCAAAAGGAGCTATCCAATTAGTGGTAAAGTCATTCCAACCAAAAACAATAGATAAATAAGCCCACACACTACCTAAAAGCAAGCCAATAATGATATTAATATGTAAAGGTTGTTTTTTGAAAAATTCGAACATTCTTAATGTTATATTTTATTTGTCTTTTGTCTAAGTTTAAAATCTGCCAATACCAGCGCAGTCATGGCCTCTACTATAGGAACCGCTCGAGGGACTACGCAAGGATCATGTCTACCTTTAGCTTCCAACTCTACAGCTTCTCCTTTTTTGTTGATTGTTTCTTGCTTTTTACCAATTGTAGCAACTGGTTTAAAAGCTACTCGGAAAATAATCTCTTCTCCGTTGCTGATGCCTCCTTGAATTCCACCAGAGTGATTTGTTTTAGTTCCTCCCGAGGGTAAAAATTCATCGTTATGTTGAGACCCTTTCATTTCTGCCGAAGCAAATCCAGAACCTATCTCGAATCCTTTTACTGCATTAATACTCAACATCGCTTTCGCCAATTGAGCATTCAGTTTGTCAAAAACAGGTTCTCCCCACCCCGTTGGTACTCCATTTACTCTACATTCAATTACACCTCCAACAGAATCACCTTGCTCTTTAAGGGATTGAATCAATAACTCCATCTCTTTTGCCTTTTCTAAATCTGGGCAACGAACATTGGTTTGATCCACTTCACTACGATTAGGAACACTCTGAACTAATGCTGAAATAGAACCAACGCTTTTAACATAGGCCACTATATCTGCCTCTGGAATTAATTGTTCTGCCAAAGCCCCAGCGGCAACGCGAACAGCTGTTTCTCGAGCTGAAGAACGTCCACCTCCTCTATAGTCTCTAATGCCATATTTTTCTTGATAAGTATAATCGGCATGTGATGGCCTATAAACATCTTTAAGATGAGAGTAATCTTTGCTCTTTTGGTCTTTATTGGGAATGATAAAGCCTATTGGTGTTCCAGTGGTCACGCCTTCGAAAAGACCGGACAACATATCCACTTTATCATGCTCTGCTCTATCTGTAGTAATGGAACTTTGCCCTGGTTTTCTGCGGTCTAGTTGATGTTGAATATGGTCAACATTTATCTCTATTCCTGCAGGAACTCCGTCCAGAATACCACCAATTGCTCGTCCATGAGATTCTCCAAAAGTGGTTAATTTTAAAAGTGTTCCAAACGTGTTACCGGGCATAGTCCAAAAATAGACAAACCCACCACACCTCAAAGGTCATCTCATCCTATTTTGAACAACTCTAACAGCAATGAAACCAGAAAGATATTCTTCTATCTATCACAAAGTGAAGGGATTACAATTAGCACTTTTATAAAAGTGTTTAACTTTTGTTGATAATTCCATTTTTACTTGAAAGTATTACCAGACATAAACGAAGAATTATGAGCAATAGTTACTTTCGCCAGACTAAAGAAACATTACTCCATTTATGGATACTATCATAACGAATATCAAAGGTATATACCCTTTTAAAGCTGGATCACAAGGAGCTTTAAGAGGCGAGGAAATGCGGAATGTAAAACCTATTGAGAATGGCTTTATTTCAATCGCTGATGGAAAGATTCTAGGTCTAGGGAATATGTCAGAAATGAATTTATCCGAGTTGCCTCGAGATACGGAAATAGTAGATGCTCGAGGTCAATTTGCTTTGCCTTGTTTCGTTGACTCCCATACACATGTTGTTTTTGCCGAACCCAGACATACAGAGTTTGTTGATCGCATTAAAGGATTGACCTATGAAGAAATTGCTAAAAGGGGTGGTGGAATTTTAAACTCAGCAAAAAAACTTCAAGCTGCCAGTGAAGATCAATTGTATATAGACGCTATGCAACGCTTAGAAGAATTGATGCGTTTAGGCACTGGAGCCATTGAAGTCAAGAGTGGTTATGGTCTTACAGTAGAGTCAGAATTAAAAATGCTGAGAGTCATCAAAAGGTTGAAGGAAGATTCACCGATGGTGATTAAATCTACTTTTTTGGGTGCACATGCTTTACCTCCAGAATACAAAGACAACAGAAAGGGGTACATCGATTTAATCATTAACGAGATGTTACCTGTTATAAAAGAAGAAGGATTGGCAGATTATATTGATGCATTTTGCGAAGACGGATACTTTACACCTGAAGAAACTGAGCTTTTGATTAAAGAGGGTGCGAAGTCTGGCTTGAAAGCTAAAGTACATGTTAATCAATTTAACAGCATAGGAGGTGTTAAGACTTGTGTAGACAATAAGGCTGTAAGTGTTGATCATTTGGAAGTTTTAACCGATCAAGACTTAGAATTACTTAAATCTGGAAATACGATGCCAGTTGCCTTGCCAAGTTGTTCATTCTTTTTATCTATACCCTATACCCCTGCCAGAAAAATAATCGATTCGGGATTACCCTTAACTCTTGCAACGGATTATAACCCAGGTTCAACACCGAGCGGGAATATGCAATTCGTTACCAGTTTGGCGAGCATAAAAATGAAAATGCTGCCTGAAGAAGCATTTGCGGCTAGTACCATTAATGGGGCATTTGCAATGGAGGTTGAAAACGAGGTAGGAAGTATTGAGCCTGGTAAACGCGCAAATATCATGCTCACACAACCCATGGATAGTTTGGATTACTTTCCTTATAATTTTGGAAACACAAACCTTGATAAAGTGTTTATCAATGGAGCTTTAATTGCTTAAACAAAGTCAATAAACTTGGCCTATTCTCTTTTTGATGGAGATTAAATTTTTATAGATTTAAGGCCTTCAAAAATTAAAACAATATGGATCATAGAATTCTAGTACCTATAGACTTTACAGAGATTACCGAGAATGCATTGAAATATGCTATAGGTGCGGCCAAATCATTAGAAACCGGAATAAACCTTTTGCACATAGCCGAAAACGAGACTAAAAAGATCACTTCGATGGAAGCTCTTGAAGCTTTAATCTATAAGCACGAAGGACATGGTGTGAGTTTAAAGGCACATACCCGAGTGGGTAATATCTATGATGATATTGCAGCTGCAGCAGAAGAATTGGGCGCTGGAATAATTTTCATGGGTACTCATGGAATGAAAGGCTTGCAACGAATCTTTGGAAGTCACGCATTAAAAGTAATTACCAGCTCTAAAGTTCCTTTTGTAATTACTCAGGATAAAATTCCAGCAGATAACGAAATTAATGATATCGTAGTGCCAATTGATATGGCATCTGAAGACAAGCAAATACTTACGTCTGTTATTCGCTCTTCGCATGCTTTTAATGCTAAGGTGCATTTGTTTGTTAATAAACGTAAAGACGAATTTCACGAAAATGCAGTGGCAAGAAACTTGGCGTTTAGCAAAAAATACTTGTCAGATCATGAGGTTAACTATACCGTTTCTCATACCAATGAAATGGATACGTTTGACAGAGAGTTGATTCGCTTCTCTCAAAATATAGGTGCAGATATGGTCGCTATCGTTAATCACCATGAAGGTGGTCTAACCAACTTACTTGGAAGCAGTTTCGATCAGCATGTAATCACGAACGATGCACGCATACCTGTACTCATAACAAATGCAGTAGACAACACCAAGGTAGACGACATTTTCGGTGTTTTTAAATAATTCAAAATCTTAATCAAAGTCAATTACTCCCGTTTTTACGGGAGTTTTTGTTTAAACTCACTACTACTATGAAACAACTAATTGAATGTGTGCCCAATATTTCTGAGGGGCAGAATCCTGACATAATTAAACAAGTAACGAATGTAATTGAAACAGTTGATGGTGTAAAACTCCTTGATGTTGATCCAGGTAAAGCAACAAACAGAACTGTTATCACTTTTGTAGGCGAACCACAGCCCGTAATAGATGCCGCTTATTTAGTGATTCAAAAAGCTGCTGAAGTGATTGACATGAGTAAGCACAAAGGAGAACACCCAAGGTTTGGTGCCACAGATGTTTGTCCTTTGGTTCCGATTGCAAACATTAGTATGGACGAGACTGTTGAATGGGCACATAAACTAGCGGAGAGAGTTGGTAACGACTTAAACATCCCTGTTTATTGTTACGAAAATGCCGCACGCGAAGAAAAAAGGAGAAATCTAGCGAACAACAGATCTGGAGAGTACGAGGGTCTGGCTAAAAAACTGGTTGATCCAGATTGGAGACCTGACTTTGGTCCAGCAGAATTCAATGATCGCGTAAAAGGTTCTGGTGCTACAGCAATCTCAGCAAGAGACTTTTTAGTGGCCTATAACATCAATTTGAATACAACTTCAACTAGAAGAGCAAACGCTATAGCCTTTGATATAAGAGAAGCAGGCCGAATTAAAACCGAAAACGGGAAAGTTGGAGGTAAAAAAGTTTTGGATGAAAATGGTGAACCTGTTAGAGTTCCAGGAAAATTAAAAGCTGTAAAAGGAATTGGTTGGTTTATTGAGGAATACGGAATCGCTCAAATTTCCTACAACCTTACCAATATTTCGATTACTTCTGTTCATGAAGCCTTTGACGAAACGGTAAAGGCAGCTACAGAGCGAGGTATTCGTGTTACTGGTTCGGAACTAGTAGGATTAATACCTAAGCAAGCAATGCTGGATGCAGCAGATTACTTCCTCTCTAAACAGGGTCGTTCATTAGGAATCCATGAAAGTGAAAAAATTAAAATTGCGGTAAAATCTTTAGGTCTAGACGATTTAAAACCATTTGATCCAAACAAAAGTGTCATTGAATATGTGATGGCCAACAAAGATGAAAAGCGACTAATAGACATGGATCTTGTGGCTTTCGCAGATGAAACAGCTTCAGAAAGCCCGGCACCAGGGGGTGGATCTATTTCTGCCTACGTGGGCGCTTTGGGTGTTTCACTAGGTGGCATGGTGGCCAACCTATCTGCGCACAAACGTGGTTGGGACGATCGTTGGGAAGAATATTCTCAATGGGCAGTAAAGGCTCAGAACATCAAAGATAAAATGCTCTATTTCGTAGATGAAGACACCAATTCATTCAACAAAGTAATGGATGCTTTTCGCTTACCCAAAGGGAGCGATGCTGAAAAAGCCGCTCGAAAAGATGCAATAAACAAGGCCACTAAATATGCTATCGATACTCCATTGGCGGTAATGAAAACCGCATATGAATCAATGGATATCATGAACGAAATGTCTAAGATCGGCTTAGAAGCATCGATTAGTGATGCAGGAGTTGGAGCCATGTGTGCACTAACGGCAATTCGCGGTGCTGGACTGAACGTTAAGATCAACTGCAGCGGTTTTGAAGACAAAGAATTTGTTGAAGACCGTCTAAACCAAGCCTCAGAAATAATTGCTAAAGCTAGAGTGTTAGAGGCTGAAATTGTTGAAAGAGCAGAAAGCAAATTATAGCAAGTAAAAATCCAGCTAAACCGGGTTTTGGCTGGATTTTTTTTATTCTCATAAACCAATAAAGTATTGACTAAAACCAATCACATTTTTCTCTTTATAATCGGGTTCCTTTGCCTCATGCATTCTGGGAGTGCACAAGAAATGTTTACCGGCAAAAAAGGGTCTAGATTATTCCCAGGTCATTGGCACTCGGTTATTATTGTTAATGATGAGCATGTCCATTACCAGCTTTTTAACCATTGGTATTCACGAGCGTACGCTCAATTAAGAGATACAATCATTCCATTAAATGAAGTTGTGTCATTCAATAAAGATAAGAGTACGAAGAGTACCATCATGCTATCAATCTCAAAGAAGAAAATCAGGCTCATTGATGATGTATATGGAATAAAACACAGTCTAAAAAGGAAAAAATTGTGTGCTGATTTAGACACGATGCGCAAAATATCTTTTGCGTATGAGTATTCTAAAAAGAATGAGAATGTTCATTTTCAAGAGTTGTACACTCAGGCTGAACTTGAGTTAGGTGAAGAAGAATTCAAAATTGTTGTTCAAAGAAATTTTCAAAACAAAACTCAATAAGCTCGCTTTTATCCAAGACTTTAGTTTTACTATTTTGCAATAGCATATTCTAAGCTGCCAATGGAAGAAAAAATTAAATACATCAACGGTGTCATTGTTGATTCTCTTCAATTTGCTGAAACCAAAAATGCTGCATTAATCACTTTTAACGGAGCAGCACTCTACGTCTTTGTTGAAGGAAAGGAATTCTTACCGGGTTTTGTTCAAAGGTATGACCTAGTGTTTAGTTTTTTTCTGGTGATGGCCATCGCTATTTCATTTTTCGCTTTCCTACCTATTATGAACCCTAACCCTAGGCCATCCAAAGGCGAGCAAAAAATATTAAAGGGACTTAAGAATAATGCGAGTATCTTTTACTTTGGCCACATACGCCTATTTGAAGCCAAGAACCTACTTAAATTAATTTATGAAGTCTATGAGGAACCTTTACCTGAAAAGTTTCCTCGGAATGAACTAGGGTTGACATCTCAAACCATCACCTTAAGTCGAATAACCTGGCGCAAATACATGTTTTTCAGTATTGCTGGTCATCTTACTCTTTTAACTTTAGTTCTTCCTATTCCATTTCTCATGGTCTACTGGGGAAGAATAATTCTTAAACGACTTAGTAAGTAGCCCTTTTCTTTATTTGTTCAATTTTGGGATTCATGATCTTGAACCATAAAGGTGGTATTGTGGCGAGCAACATCATTCCAGGATACCCTGTGGGCATTTGAGGACTTTCGCTATGATGATCAAGAGTGGGGTATTTTTTGTGCGCTAGATAATGATGGTCACTGTGTCTACTCAATTCGAAGAGGAATAATCGACCAATAGTATGGTTAGAATTCCAAGAGTGTGTTGGGTTTGTGTTTTCAAAACGAAACTCATTCAATTTCTCTCGTTGCAATCCATAATGTTCAATATACTCTACCGTTTCTAGCAGCAACCACCCCATTACGCAACTACTCAAAAAAGCTAAACCTGTCCATGCACCAAAAAATAGAATGATGAGAAAAACCAATGCGATCTGGGCGAGTTGATATTGAAGCATTTCATTTTTAAAAGTCTGTGTAGTTCCAAATTTCTTTTGTGCTTCCTTATTAGAAATCTTCCAGGCGTTAAGGTAAACACCTGAAATAGAACGCAGCCAAAAAGCAGGCAGTGTCTCACCCACTCTTGCCGTAGTCGGGTCTATTGGAGTTGCCACATTGCGATGATGCCCTCTATTGTGCTCAATATAGAACTGCATATAACAAGCTGAAAGTAAAAGTGACTTAGCCATGAACTTTTCGCTAGTCTTCATTCTATGACCCAATTCATGTGCGACATTAATGCCCAAAACACCACAAAGCATTCCATATGCGGTGATTCGCCCAATTAAGTCTATAAAACTGAGATTTTCGTTTTGAAGAGAAAAGAGAAACAGAATGAGACAAAACCATTGAACAGGCACAATCAAGTAGATAACCCAATCATAAAGTACATTTTTTGATATCTTTTTATTCTCTTCAGGAGTGAGGTTGTATCTATTTGGAGGCAATACAAACTCAAACAACGGTATAATTACAAAGCTCAAAATAACGGGCGCAAATGATAATACTCCATTTGAGTAAAATGATATTATTGCTGAAATAGGAAGTAAATAAACGAGCAGGTATTTTAACGGTCTAATCATCTCTGTCTAGTTTTCTATACGCCATTAGTAAATCTACGGTATTCATCCCTTCTGATTCAATATTCAACTTATTTAGCAGTAAACGTGCTTGAGTTTCTAAAGGTTTTTCTGGGAAAAATTGATCTCTAAGAAAATGAACCATCTTCAAAACAAAAAATCCATCTATATACTGATAAAGGTTTTGATAAAACGATTTGAAACTGCTACTGTTCTTTCTTAATCCAGCCACTGAATCCATAAATTTTTGATGTTCTAAAAACTCCTCAATCTCTTTGGGAAGTTTTGGCTTTGTTCTAGACCATTGATAAAATTCATCAAAAAAGTTCTTCATCAAAACAAAGGATTCAAAGGCGTAAGTCAATCGTGTTGTGTTTTTATTTGTAAGCCACTCCCCTTGTGCTTTACCTGTGCCAAAAGGCACTCTATCCGAAATTCTGGCCGATGGGTAAACTATTGCTTCTGGAACATTGATGCAATCTACTCCCAGTATTTTGTGCATAAAATAAAAATCTTCACCTGCCTTCCGTTGATTCATTCCTCCTTGCTTTGCATATATATCAGAACGAACGATCATGCAAGAGCCTACCGTATGATGCCATTTAGAAAATCCAGCATATTTTAAAGCTTGAGCATAATACCTTAAGTGTAACTCATAGTTTACTATACCCTCTCTTAATTGTTGATTTTCAATGTTTAAAAATTCATGTTCAAAGTAAAAATGCCCCCCTCTTACATCTAAGGTTAGGTACTTCTCGATACTTTTTAAATAGTTAGGTGAAACCAAACAGTCTGCATCTAAGCATATAATATGGCCTATTTTATCTTGCTCTCCAAACCTTCGTAAACTCTCATCCATCCCAATCTTTCGGGCTAACCCAACTCCAGCCTTTTTGGGAGGTAGGTCTAGCGCCTTGATTATGAAAAATTCAATTGCTGAGTGATCTCGTTTATTCCAAACAGAAAACTCCTCAAGGGTCTTTAAATTTTGAGAAGTGATAGCTTCATTGGCATCAGAAGATTGATTTAATACAACAATTACCTCAATTTTTACTGAGGGAACCTCACATTGAAGAAGGCTTTTTAAAGTGGCAGTTAAATTGGGTTCGTTAAAACAAGGAATGACAATTCGGTACTTAACATCTTTATCAGGAGTCTCTTCTATTTGATATTCACCAAAGTAATTGAACCTCTTTCTGTATCGCTTAAATATTTGTGCTGAAGTAGCTTCTGCCATGCTTTATTCGTAATCTTGCTGACCTATTTCAATCATCATTTCAATGTTCAATTATACTCTTTCTGAACTTACGCCCTCTAAAAAAGAATGGATAGATGCCGTTCTTCATGATTTCGATAGTTTTTTGCAAGATCATGCCGATTGTGAGAGAAAGGCATCTGGGATGGCAATGAGTTTGGTGGCAAAATATCCGGACAGAACGGAAATTCTACAAGATCTGATTCACACGGGTATTGAAGAGTTAGAACACTTCAAGCTAGTATATAAAATCATGGCAAATCGAGGTGTTGGATTGAATAAAAAAATGACAAAAGATCTCTATGTAGAAGGTTTACTCAAGCATATTAATGGTGATCCTACAAAAGGGCTAAGAGACAGGTTGATAATAGCTGCAATTGTAGAAAACCGTGGTTTTGAAAGGTTTAAAGTAATTTCTGAAAACGTTCAAGATGAAGAACTCGCCAAGTTTTACAAAATGATATACTTAAGCGAAGCCAAACACGGGGAAATGTTTTTAAGATTAGCCGAAAACTATTTTGATAAATTAGAAATTGAACAACGCTATAACGAAATGGTAGCTATTGAAACGGAAGTTATTAATTCTCTTGCTATAGCTCCTGCACTCCATTAAAATGATAAAAGGGTTGATTATATTTTGCTTGTTAATGGGCTGGACTATCAAAGGCCAAGAGACTTATCACGAGAAATATGTAATTGAGGACAGCGAAATTCACATTGCTGG
>JAOARK010000458.1 GCA_025210575.1 Schleiferiaceae bacterium | reverse complement strand
GAGTACGGTTTAACTTGGGCAATGGCTAAACTTCAAATTAAAGTTGAAGACTTTCCGGTTTATGGCAGTGAACTAAAGGTAATTACCTGGCCAAAAAGGAAAGATCATTTTTATGCCTATAGAGATTTGGAAGTCTATTGCAAAGATCAAAAGATTGCCACTGCTACGTCTTCCTATTTAATGATTGACCTAAAGACTAGACGCCCAGTTTCATTAATTGATAAGTACGAGCATCTTTTAGACCAAGAAAATAAACATGCTGTTGAAGAACCTCCTAAGAAAATAGCTTCGTTTCAACCTATGAATTGGATGGAGATTAAAACAGGTTTGACTGATTTAGACATAAATAATCACGTAAATAATGTGAAATATCTTGATTGGGCTCAGAATACTCAGCCAATTGAATTTTGGGCTCAACATGTGGTTAAAGAGGTTTCGGTAAACTATTTCTCAGAGCTTTTGGCGGATGAGCAAATTTCAGTTGGTTTTCTTCTAAACTCTAATGAACTTACAGTTTCTGGTAGTGTTAAAGACAAGGAAAAATTCAGAGTAGAAATAAAAACACAGGTAGTATAGCATTCTATGTATTTATACCCACAAAACATTTTACACGACCTTGAATTTGAACTTATTTTAAATGAAGTTCTTAAACTGTCTGTAACTAACGGAGGGAGAGAGAAACTTAAAGCGTTGAAGCCTATGGTGGAATTCAACGAAATAAACCATCAGTTAAAATTGGTGAATGAGTTTTTAGCGGTGTACCAGACCGATGCGCATTTTCCAGCAATGGGTATAGAACCTTTGTCTGAAGCTTGGGTATTACTTAAGGTGAAAAACACGACTCTAACGTCTGAACTTATTGTTTCTATTAAGGTTTTGGTAGATGTCTTTAACCGTCTTCATCATTTTGTGCATCAAAATGAGTTGCTTCCTTATTCTACTTCCATATTTGAAGCTTATGGACCGAATAAAGAAATACCCAAAGAAATAGATCGAATTATTGATCAACATGGGATGGTAAAAAGCTCTGCTTCCAAGCTTTTGAGTAGTATTAGAAATGAGATCTCTAAAAAGAAACAATCGGCAGATCGTATTTTTTATAGAGCATTAAAGAAGTATCAAAAGAATAATGTACTCGGAGAATTTGCTGAAACTGTTGCAGATAATAAGCGGGTTCTAGCAGTTCAATCAACATATAAAGGGCAAGTTCACGGGATTATCCATGGAAGCAGTACGAAGAACTCATTGGTATTTGTAGAGCCGGGAGAGTGCATTGATGTGAACAACGAAATTGCTAGCCTAGAAGATGATGAAAGAAAAGAAGTACAGCGTATATTAAAAGAGTTGACTTCTTATTTATCAGAATTTCGGGATTATTTAATGGCGATTGAACAAATCATATTTCAAGTTGATTTTGTTCATTCAAAAGCCTTTTATGCCCACAAAACAAACTGCAGTCTACCCAAATTAAGTACCAAGCCAGAAATAAAGATTATAGAAGGATTGAATCCTGCACTGCTTCATTTTCACAAAGAGAAGAAAAAGCCGGTGATACCTTTAAATGTTGAGCTGAATGCTCAAAAAAGGATTTTAGTAATCTCTGGTCCAAATGCTGGAGGGAAGTCCATTACATTAAAAACGGTTGGGCTGTTTCAGGCAATGATTCAAGCAGGTTTGTTAATTCCTGCCAATCCTAAATCTGTCATTGGGCTTTTTTACAAGTTAATGACAGATATTGGTGATGCCCAGTCTATTGAGAATGAATTGAGTACATACAGTTCTAAGCTCGCGAAAATGGAGCATTTCCTCAATCAAGCTGATGATCGATCTCTAGTGTTAATTGATGAGTTTGGCTCAGGGTCAGATCCAGAGTTGGGGAGTGCACTAGCACAAGTTTTTTTAAAAAATCTTGAGAAATTCAAAGCTTTTGGAATCATTACCACACATTACAATTCCATTAAATCTTTAGCTTCAGAACTTGAGTTTGTTGGAAATGCAAGTATGCGCTTTAACGAACGTACATTTTCTCCAGAGTATGTTTTGCAGACAGGTACTCCAGGTAGTTCTTACACATTTGAAGTAGCAGTAAAAAGTGGCATACCACAGTTTATGGTCAACGATGCGAAGGAATTACTCGATGAGAAAACTGTAAAAATAGACCGCCTCTTAGTTCAAGTTCAAAGAGAAAAAAACAAGCTCAATAAGGCGCGAAAAAAGTTGTTTGATAAACTTGAGAATTTAGAGGAAACAAAGACTAGCCTAGAATCTAAAATCAAGGAAACAGAGGCGAAACTGGCAAAACAAACCACGTTAAATGAAGAGATGAACGCTGTACTAAAATGGGGGAGACGATTTGAGAGCATTGCCAGTAGTTGGTTGAAAGATTCATCAAACAAAAACAAGAAAGCTATGATTGGCCGTTTTGTGAAAATGATGAAAGAACGAAGCGGAGAAATAAAAGTTGAAGAAAAACAAGAACGCCAAAAACAAAAACTAGCCAACAATAAAAAGCTTCAAAAGCAGCTTAAAGAAGAAGTTTCTGTGGGAGATACCGTGAAGTTGTTATCAAACAATAAACGAGGTTCTTTACAAGAGATTAGAAAGAACAAATACCTTATTCTTCTTGGAGCCAATATAACCACGCTTGTTAGTAGAGATCAATTTGTTAAAGTAAGTAGATGAAAAAATTAGGAAAAATCATTAAATGGATTGCAGTCATAGTATTAGTGATAATCGTGACGCTCAGGTTAACCGGAAATGGGCATTTACTAAAGGGAGCATGGGCAGTTTATTTACAAGGGCATTCAACAGCTTCCATTGATGATGCTCAATATTTTGATACCAGAGCTATTCCTATCGATAAAGAGAACACAAAACCTTGGTTAATTCATCCAGAATACAACAGCATAGAACTGACGGATACTTTGAGGAATGTACTTCAGAAAACAGAGTCAGTGGCTTTTTTGGTTGCCAGAAATGATAGTATTATTCATGAGGAATACTGGAAAGGTTATTCTGATACATCACATTCCAATTCTTTTTCCGCGGCTAAAGCAATCACAACATTACTTGTGCAGTGTGCTATTCAAGATGGATATTTTACAGGGTGGGATCAAAAAGTTACGGAAATCATACCTGAAATTTCTGGAGAGTTTGCCAATGAGCTTGAATTACATCATTTAGCTGCCATGACCTCGGGAATGCACTGGGATGAAGATTATAAAAACCCCTTTGGTGTAACAGCTAGAGCTTACTATTCAGATAATGTGTGGGAAGTGATTGAAGAGCTACCTATTTCAATTAAGCCGGGAACTGAGTTTGAATATCAAAGCGGAAGCACCATGCTCTTAGGTATGCTTTTGATTGAGGCTACAGGAAAACACTTGAGTGATTACGCATCTGAAAAGCTCTGGAAGCCATTAAATGCAGAACATACGGCTTATTGGCATATCGATAAAGAACAAGGAACCGAATTGGCTTATTGTTGTTTTAATACCAATATTAGAGACTTTGCACGATTTGGAAAGTTGAATAACCATTCTGGAAATTGGAATGGTAATCAGGTTATAGACAGTTCTTTTTATCCGTTGTCTACCGTTCCAGGATTGGTTGATTACTATGGAATGGGATTTTGGTTAACACAAGATTATAGAACTGATGTTTTTTATCATAGAGGCCTGCATGGCCAATACATTATTTCAATTCCTGAATACAAAATAATTGCTGTGCGAATGGGCGAGAAAAAAGGTGTGCGTGCACATGATAAACATACCGTTCTCTTTCATACTATTGTGAACGAAATTATTGATCAGTATAAAATTGACTACAGCACAGATTCTGTAGACT
>JAOARK010000457.1 GCA_025210575.1 Schleiferiaceae bacterium | reverse complement strand
TTTTGGTAGTAACGATTTTATTACAACTTTACCGGGAAAAGTAGATTTGGAAGGACCTTTGTTCACCAATACCGATGTCCCCATTGGATTAGATTACAATTCTGGCCAGACTTCAAGTGTAAATTTTGAGGGTGGTGTTACATTGCAGTATACCGAAGGATGGAACATGTTAGCCAACCCCTACCCTTGTGTTTATGACCTTACCGGGCAGAATACTCCTTCTAACATGAATGATGCTTATTACATCTGGAATTCAAATGGTGGTGTTAGTGGACAGTTTACCCAATACACCGAAAATGGAGATGTTGGTGTTAATCAAGGCAGCAAGTATATCGCGCCTTATCAGAGTTTGTTTGTTCAACTCAATAGTAATGCTCCAGCCAGTTTTGTTTTTGAGGCAGACCAGCGTGTAGTCCAAAAAGTTGGAGTGCAACATTTTAAAACAGAAAGCACAAACAACCATATGCGCATGGTAGTGACCCAAAAAGGAAATATTGATAACAGTGATGAGAATTACTTAGAATTTGAGGAAACAGCAACAGATCGTTTTGACGAGCTTTGGGACGCGCGAGAAATGAAGAATGGAGAAGGCGTACCCAACTTTGCCTTCATCCTAAATGAAGAAGAAATAGCCATCAATAGAATGGCACTATTCGAAGAAAGCAAAACCATACCGATGACTTTCTCTTGCAGCAATGGAGGAACCTACTTCATCAACGCTCAACTAGATTTTATGGATCCCTCATGGTCAATAGAATTGGAAGATCTTAAAACGGGAGAAATGCATAACCTTAGAACAGGTCAAGTATCATTTGAACACTCAATAAAGAATCAAGAAAATCGCTTTTTGTTACATATTAATGGAGGTGATAATTCGCACTACTCGCATTCAGATAATAGAATAACTATTGCCGGACATGAAAATGTAGTGAACGTCAGTTTTTCGGGTAAAATCGCAGGAAGAAAAAAGGTGGAAGTTTACGATATCAGCGGAAGGCTATTGAATACTTCTTATGCTGAAATTGGGCAGAATTATCTAGAGATACCTTTGCAAATTAGGTCACAAGGAAGCTACTTAATTCATGTTTCGTCTAAAGATGCTACTAAATCTCAAAAGATTTTTATGTGGCCCCAGCAATGACATCGAGTGAATATTGAAATAGATTTTTGAAGCATCCTTCGGGATGCTTTTTTGCTTGTTATAATTCATGATTTATTTCATGAAAATAGAGCGAAATACTTGTCCATTTTTCTGTACTTTAATCGACATATATTTTTAGCAGTCAACATATTGTTGAGCCTTAAATAAATATCCTATGAATCCCAGACTAGAGGAATTAACTCAAAAAGTTTACAACGAAGGTGTTCTAAAATCGAAAGAAAAAGGAGAGGAGATCATTGCGGAGGCAAAAGAGAAAGCTCAAGAAATAATAGCCAATGCCGAGAATAAAGCCAAAGAGATAATAAAGCTTGCTGAGAAACAAGCTGCCGATAACAAAATTCAACATGAAGCGGAATTAAAACTCTCATCTCGCCAGGCTATTAGCACATTGAAACAAAGTATTACCGATCTAATTATTTGGGAAGTTATTTCTGACCCAGTTGAAAATGCTTTTAAGGAAGAGAAGTTTGTAGAAACCCTCATTGAAAAGCTCATAGACCATTGGGTGGTTAATTTTGGAAATGAAGAAAGACTAGACATTCTCTTACCTCAAAGTGAGTATACAGAAGTTCAGAATAAAATGAGAGGTAAGGCTCAGGAATTACTGAATAAGGGAATCAACGTTGAATTCTCTGGAACCATGCGTGATGGTTTTCAAATCAGCCCTGAAGACGGCAGATTTAAAGTAAGATTCACTTCAGAAGATTTTGAAAACTACTTCAAGACTTTTGCCAGACCAAGAACATACCAGTTGCTATTCGGAGAACACAAATAATATGAGTAAGCAGTATTATGCATTAATCTCCAGTTTACCTGATCTCAGCTTTAATGACAAATCGGTTGGGCATTCTATACAATCTTTTAAAGAACTGTTATTAGAACAATTAGATCCATCTGATTATGATTTAATACTCCTACTCTTCTACCCTTTCGATATATTGAATTTCGTTCATACCGTTAAAGAGCTGGACGAACCATGGGACGAGCGTGCAGCGCTGAGCAAGGAAGAAATTGAAGAAGGCATTCGCATACCAGAATTACTTCCCGAGTTTTTTCAAAATTTCATTCTCGATCAAGAAAAGGGATGGGAGCAACAAAGCGAAAAAGAACTACTAGACGGCCTTACTTCTGCTTATCTGAATTTTACCCGAGAAAGTGACAATAACTTTATACGCCAATGGGTGAGTTTTGAGCAAAACCTGAAAAATTTATTGATCTGGTTGAATGCACGAAAATTTAAGAGAGATGTAAAACAAGATATTCTTGGCGAGAACTTTGAAGCAGATTATTTGCGACAAACGGAGCAAGGAGACTTAAACCTAAAGGCTTGGGACAATGCTTATAAAACCGTTTTGACCCATTATGACAATCCAGATATCGCCTTGCGCGAGTTAATGATCGATCAAATGCGGTGGGATTACTTGATAGAATTAGAGCAAGAATATTATTTCGATGTGGAAAGATTATACGCCTATGCTATAAAACTCC
The DNA here is from genome assembly GCA_025210575.1 of Schleiferiaceae bacterium. GTDB lineage: Bacteria > Bacteroidota > Bacteroidia > Flavobacteriales > Schleiferiaceae > JAOARK01. The sequence continues at coordinate 139 of JAOARK010000457.1, read as the reverse complement.
GCATCGTTGGCAGAAACACACGCCTTACCGAGAAAAAAGGAAAACAGCGTTTAGACGATTTACTGAAAGAAATAACGGAGAATTATTCTCTACCCGAAACTTTTACAACATGAGCACTCTTGTTGAACAGAAAAAAATA
>JAOARK010000456.1 GCA_025210575.1 Schleiferiaceae bacterium | reverse complement strand
GATCTCTAAGAAAAAGGGAGGGAAGTATTTAAACGGTATTCGCTTCAAAGATTTTGAAGTGATGGATGCAGATGATGAACTTGACATGGTTTTGAAACTGGTAGCTATCGTTCGCATTGTCTTCATGCTGATCATTGCATACATTGTTTTTCCGGTCATCTTTAGCTTGTTTCCAGCTACAGAATTTATTGCAGCAAAACTCATCAGTTGGGTTTACACACCGTTTTCAAATTTCATCAATGGTGTAGTCGAATATATACCTAACCTTTTCACGATTGTTGTAATTGTTTTGATCGTTCGAACCATACTCAAGTATCTAAAGTTGGTCGCCAAAAAAGTAGAGTATGGTAAGATCAAGATCAAAGGTTTTTATCCTGACTGGGCAAGAACCACATTCGATATTGTCAAGGTGCTGATTGTAACGCTCTCTTTTGTCATGATCTTTCCTTATTTGCCAGGGGCGCAGAGTGATGTATTCAAAGGAGTCTCTGTTTTTATCGGTATCATATTCTCCATTGGATCGACTTCAATTGTTGGTAATCTGGTAGCCAGTTTGGTGCTAACGTATATGCGTCCATTTAAGATCGGAGACCGCATTAAAGTTGGGGAGATAGAAGGAGAGATCATTGAAAAAACGGCTTTCGTGTTGCGTATCAAAACCCCAAAAAATGAGTACATCACAATCCCCAATGCCAATGTGATGAATAGCCATATCACCAACTACAACCGATCTATTTCCGAAGGTGGAGTTATTCTCTTTTCGGAAGTAACCATAGGTTATGAAGTGCCATGGAGAAAAGTTCACGAGATGCTTTTGAAGGCTGCAGATATGACGGAAGATTTGGAAAAAGAACCCAAGCCATTTGTTCTCCAAAAGGAACTCGGTGATTTTTCGGTGGGTTATCAGATCAATGCATTTTCTAAAAGGCCTCTCTACAAGGATTTGATCAACTCACGTTTGCACCAAAACATTCAAGACATTTTTAGCAAAGAGGGTATCGAGATCTTATCACCTAATTATATGGCTCAGCGCGATGGAAATGCAAGTACGGTTGCTCCAAATGAAATTGGAAAGGACGAGCCTAAACCATCATCGGATGAGGATTAGTTGGCCGTAATCGTAATTACTCAATTTCTGCCAACTGAATTTTTTGTAGCGCAACCTCCAATTGTACATGCCCATTGGGGCTTGTTTGCCATTAATCGTTCCATCCCATCCATCTTCTAAATGGTTAGACTTATAAATAATTCCTCCCCATCGATTCAGAATCTCAAATTCAAACTCCTCGTAATAACATCCTGAAATAGCTTTGAAAATCTCATTCTCTCCATCACCATTAGGCGAAAAAGAATTGGCAACAAAAATGTTACAGTCACATTCTTCGTAGTTGATGTTTACGGTATCGAACTTCTCAAAACAACTGTTATAAGCTCGCACCCAATATTGCCCGGGTTGATTGAAAATTTGCCTCAAAGGCGAAGTGCTGCCATCGCTCCATTCGTAGTTGATCCCATTTCCGCTAAATGCGAAATTGATCCCCTCACCTAGGCAAAGATTGGTGTCTGGACCAAGGTCAACATTGAAATTACGAATTACATCGACTTTAATTTCATCCACTGCGAAACAGTCACCCACCTTAATCTTAAGGTTGTAAGTTCCTGGAGAAGTTATGCCAAATGTTCGTTGTGTAAAGAAGCCCACCCAAAGGTATTCTGCGCTGTCTATAGGTGCAGTTAGCCAAAGTGTGTCACCCTCGCAAATGGTAGTATCTGGAGGTAAATAGAATTGTGGAGTTTCATAAACCTCTACGTATACATCTTTTGATACTTTACAGCCATTCCAACGAAGTTCTAAGTGCTGATATCCGGTATCGGTAACCATTAAATCTTTAACGTAGTTTGTGTCATTCCAGATGTAGGTAGCTCCCGGATAGTTATTCGGAACGATAAACTTGAAATCGTCTGAACAAAAAACTGCTGTATCGCCAAGTCCAGTTTCAATAACAATAGTGTCGTTTAAATTATACTCCTCGCGGTAGCTTTTACCAATTGAACTCTCACCAACCAATTTGGCGGTGCAACCCTGTTTAATAACACTTCTATCGGTCCAATTGTTTGATGAGTTGTCATCTCTGGAAGCCAGCTTGAAGCAGCTATCGCAGGAAACAGACAAACTATCGTAGTTAAAAGATACGTTGTATGTGGCTTGCTGTTCGTTAAACCAAACTCCAAATTGACCTCTATTCAGCACTCCAAGAGGATATCTTGGATCAATAAATGAATAAATATGAACTCCATTTGCTGGAGTGAGCATGCTGTCAATCTTAATATCATATTGACCATCCATACTTAATTCTTGACCAAATAAATCAGTGTTATAAAGATTTACCGAACTAAGTCCGAATGGTGCGGTTGAGGTTTTGTAATGACTTGTGTTTCCATTTACAAGGATTGGATTCATTACTCCGCCCAAGACTATTAGCGTATTAGAGAGTTTAGTATTGAATGTAAACGTGAAGCTCGGGCCCGTGAGAATCTCATGACACATTGTACTTCTTATTTGGTTCTGGCTTCTAGCTGAATTCCAAAAACGAAGATTATCCAATTGTGCATCTAAATAGTCGTTTTCAGCATTATCCCATCTTCCAAGAAGCAAATCACCTGAAGGTCCTTCGCTTCTGAAGTATATGGAACTTACAGAAGAAGATGTGCTGGATTGAATATTTCCATTGACGTACATTTTTAGTCCTTGACCTGGAGTGAGACTCACGGCAACATGGTACCAAACTCCAGCAGACCATTGATTGGTGTCACTTGTAATGGTGGCTGAATTTGTTCCATCTCCAACGCGGTAAGTTAAATGACCAGGGTTCGTTCCTGTGCTTCCATCAAAGAATAAGGCGAACTCTTCGTTGCCAATAAAACTCATTCCATCGCCATCTCTAACTAAAATGGGCTGTATTGAAGAACTGGTATTAATTGGGTTGTTGGGTTTAATCCAAAACTCGATAGTCTTGGTTGTTTTAAGAACATCACCCAAATTGGCATAGGTACTAATTCCATTAAAGTCATACGCAAAACCCTGAGTTTGCGCACTACTAAATAGAAAGGATAAACAGGTTAGTATGTAAAGTACTATGCACCTCACGGTGCAAATTTAGAAATGGCTTTATCAAATAAAACTCCTTTCGATTTAACGAAGTCTTTTCTTATGCTATGATAGTAATTGGCAGAGTGCGAGCGCTATAAATGCTTCAGTAATAAAGGTACAAGAACCTCAGGTTTTACCTGATTAAGTGGATGAGGCATATTTGGTATCGGCATAAATTGAGAATCTTGCAAAGTTCTATTGACGTGTAATGTTTCTTCAAGATCAGCCATGTTGTCTTTGGCGCCAAGGGTAAGAAGAATATGATGGCTGATGGTTTCAAAATCGTCTATTTTTAGCGTAGGTTCATTGCCCAAATCCAACATCATTTTCTTTGTTTTATTCACTACTTCTTTCCAAGCACTGCCATGTGTTGTTTTAAGTTGTTTAGCGAAAGCGGGAACCTTAAGGTCTATTTTTTCTGGATTTAATAATTGAGCTTCCTTGGTAGCTGATTCTGGTGTCCATTTAAATTGGGTTCCGTAAGTAACAATGTTCTCCACACAGTGAGGAAATTTCTTGGCTAAATTCAACGCAACATACCCACCCATGCTGTACCCAAATATGGAACATCCTAATAAGTTATTGGATTCAATAAATTCCTTTAGTTGAAGGGTAAATTGGTCTATGGTAAACTCGTCATTGTTTGTAGCGTCCTGACCATGACCATAAAAGCTAAAACTATAGCAGTTGTAAAACTCTTTCAGAGAATCAAAATAATTTTGTACCTGCGCTTTGTCGCCTAAAGCGCCATGCAGAAGAATGATCGATTTCATAGGAATATTATATCGTGCCTTTTAGATAGGCTTGTCTTCTTTTTTCGCCCATTTTCTCAACGGCATACCTCAACATGGTTCTGGGCATTTTCTCATAAAATTTTACTAGAAAAACTTCTTCGGCCTCTGGGCTCCTTTTGCCCATTTCTTTCAACATCCATCCTACAGCTTTGTGAATCAGGTCATGTGGATGGTTCAAGAGTATTTCTGCAATTTTATACGTGTCTTCGTAATCTCCCTTACGAATGAACTCATATGTGGCCACAATCGAGATGCGTTCTCTCCAAAGGTCACCAGAATTCGCCAGGTCATAAAGTAATGTTCTGTCTTTATCTAAAAGCCAGTTGCCTAAAATTTTATCGGCACTTGAGTCCACTAAATCCCAATTATTCACTCCATTTAAATTTTTGAGATACATATCTACCCAAAACTGTTTTTCCTCTTTTTTGGCTTTTTTATATTTCTCAACGAGCATAAATATGGCGCTTAATCTTACTTCATGAATGGGATCGTTAAGTAAAGACTCTAGTTCTTTTGAGCTTATTTCTTTCCAGAATTTTTTTGCCACTTTCCGTTGATCGGGAACTGCAACACCGAGAAACTGATCTCCTTCTCCATATCCGCCTTTATGCGCTTGAAAAAATTTTGGCGCTTTTTCAGCTTTTTGAAAGTCGTGATAACTTTCTAATGAGTGTTTTATGTCTGATATTGTGCTCAAGTTCGTACCTTAAATTTCAGGGAACTCAAAGCTAGAATTTTTGCAAATACAATCTAAACAGTTATGCAAAAAAAAGGATGCGCATACGCGCATCCCGATAATTCAAGACAGCCAGTTCTTGAAATTAAAATGAAAATCCAAAAGCTATTGATGCGATCTGATAATCTGGTGTAACACGGTCTGAACGGAAAACCTCATTCAGGTCGTATTTGGCAGTGATCTTGAAAGCATTGAAACCAATTTGAGCCATGACCCCATATCTCCATGTGTTGAAATAGAAGTTGTTTCTGATCTTTTCTTTGATCGGGTCATTATTGTGGTCGTCATAAATCAAATTTCTTTTTTGATTTACACGAACACCACCATAGGCTCCAACACCCAAGCTGAATGCATTGTCCATTCCTCGTCCACTAAAGTCTAAAATCATCATAAAAGGGAGGTCTAGATACATCAGGTTATAGCTGCTGAATTGTACGTTGGTAACTGCAGGCTTTTCTACTTGAACGGGTAAGAATGCGGTACCATCTGGCACTGTAGTTTTAGTAATAATATTGTTGCCTTTCAACCTAAAGTGGTGCCAGTTAAACTGCAACCCATAGCGGATATAGAATTTGGAATTGTCGTTTCCTACACGTGTTTTACCTGCACCGCCTAATGTAAACACTGTAGATTGCCATGGGCGAAGTTCACCATTTTCGTTGCGCACAATGGCATCACCAAGCACCATATTGTTCCATCCAAAGTGAATATCTCCCTGGCCTTCCGTTTGCGCTTGTTTGCGTCTTCTTATTTTATAATCGTAATGTGTGCGGTCTCCATCTTCGTTAATGTCGATGCCATCAGGTGAAATGATAATGGTTGTTCCATCTTCTTGAACCTTTACGCGTGGCTTAGGTGATGATGGTGGAGGAGGTAAAGG
>JAOARK010000455.1 GCA_025210575.1 Schleiferiaceae bacterium | reverse complement strand
CCGATCGTTTCACCACGTTGGAAGAGTGCGTAAGTTTCTTCGTCATCTAACGGGAAATTATCGGGATCCAGGTCAACACCATGGCCATTTTTCACAAGCCTACATGCCTCTTTTATGATGGTCAATGTTTTAAGACCTAAGAAATCCATCTTCAAAAGACCAGCATCCTCTACTACAGAGTTATCAAACTGTGTACACCACATATCTGAATCTTTCGCTGTTGACACAGGAACTAATCCTCGAATATCTCTTGGTGTGATAATCACCCCACAGGCATGAATACCCGTATTTCTAACCGAACCTTCTAGCTTTAATGCTTGTCTAACAATGGTGCCTTCCAGATTCTTATTGTCCGCTAATGCAATAAGTTCTTTAGCAGGAGCAATCTGATCACCTTTGAGTTTTTCACCCATGACCTTGTCGTCCATTTTGAAAAGCTTGTTTAGCTTCATCATGTCTGGAACGAGCTTGGCGATCTTCTCGGTTTCACCTAATGGAAGCTCGAGAACGCGACCACAATCTTTTATGGATGATTTAGCCGCCATAGTACCATAGGTAATAATTTGTGCTACCTGGCTGGCACCATATTTATCAATTACATATTGAATTACACGCTCACGTCCTTCATCATCAAAATCAATATCAATATCAGGAAGAGACACACGTTCTGGATTCAAGAAACGCTCAAATAGCAAGTCATATTTAATCGGATCTACATTGGTGATCCCAATGCAATAGGCAACAGCACTACCGGCAGCCGATCCCCTACCCGGCCCTACAGACACATCCATTTGTCGGGCTGCTTCACAAAAGTCTTGTACAATTAAGAAATAACCTGGGTAACCCGTTCTTTCAATGGTTTCCAATTCAAAGTCCAGCCGTTCTTTTATGTCTTCGGTAATTTCATCATAGCGCTTTTCAGCTCCTTTGTACGTTAAGTGTTTTAAGAATGCGTTTTCACCCCGTTTACCTCCATCTTTTTCATCTTCTTCATGCTGAAATTCTTCGGGTATATCGAAAGCTGGTAAGACAACATCTCTAGCCAACTGATACATCTCAACCTTGTCTAAGATCTCCTGAATGCTCTCCACAGATTCTGGTACATCGGCAAATAGTTTTTTCATGTCGTCCTGAGACTTCAAGTAAAACTCTTCATTGGGGAAACCGTAACGAAATCCTCTTCCCCTCCCTTTCGGAGTACTTTGGTATTCGCCTTCTTTTACGCATAAAAGAATATCATGGGCATCTGCATCTTCTTTGGTTGCATAGAACGTATTATTGGCCGCAACTACTTTTACTTCGTGCTTTTCCGCTAAGCCCAGCATAATGTCATTGGCATGATCTTCATCTTCCAGTCCATGTCTGGAAAGTTCTAAATAAAAATCTTCACCAAACTGGTCTTTCCACCACTCTAAGGCCTTCTCTGCCTGACCTTCACCAACATTTAAGATAAGGTTCGCTATCTCTCCACTCACACCACCAGATAGCACAATCAACCCTTCTTTGTACTCCTCTACTAATTCCTTGTCAACACGAGGAACGTAATAGAACCCCTCGATGTGGCCAATGGACGAGAGTTTAGCAAGGTTGTGATACCCTTCCTTATTCTTCGCCAAAAACACCATTTGGTGTCCGTTGTTTTTTCTAGACCGATCTTTATGGTCATCCGTTACAAAGAGTTCACATCCAATTATTCCTTTAAAAGGATAGTCTTTATAAGGACCTGCTTCTTCACCTTTGTCTACCTTCTTATTAAAGTCTGCAACTTCCTTATTCTCCGGAATTCCCAAAACCTTCTGGTTAAAATGAAATGCAGCCATTAAGTTTCCTAAATCAGTAATAGCTACACCGGGAGCACCATCTCGTAAAGCGGTATCTACAAGATCATCAACTTTAGTAGTGCTTTGTAGAATAGAAAATTGTGTATGATTATGAAGATGTGCAAATTTTAGATCAGCAAGTTTTTCGCTATCAGCGGCAGCTCCTTTACTACTCCCACTTTTTTCAGACCGAATAGCTTTATCCTCTACTGCTAAGCCAATTGCTTTAAATGGCTCTGGATTAGCTTCTTTAAATCGTTCTAAAAAGTCCTGTGTAACATTTAGTTGACCTGGAGTGAAAATTCCCCTTCTTAATAATTCCAGGAAACTTCGAGTGGTCGCCTCAACATCAAAAGCCGCATTATGGGCTTCGTCAAAACCTTCATTAAAAAGTAAATGGTGTAACTCAGTAAGTGTAGGTAGTTTAAACTTCCCACCTCTACCTCCTGGGATCTTGCAATATTCTGCAGTTTGCTCGGTACAGGTGTCAAGAATTATTTTATCGTGCAATAGAGTCTCATGCTCAGTTCGCACGGCTTCACAACCAACGATGTTAATATCGAAGCCTATGTTGTGACCAACATTGTAATCTGCTCTCTCAAGGTCCTTCTCAAACTCCTCTAAGACAAACTTTAAATCATGTCCTTCTTCTAAGGCTTTTTTAGTAGAAATACCATGAATTTTTGTGGCATTAAATGGAATGTCATAACCAACAGGTTTAACAATGTAGTCTTTAACTTCAATAAGCTTTCCTTCTTCATCATGCAATTGCCAAGCCAGCTGAACCATTCGCGGCCAGTTATCTGTGTCGGTATAAGGCAAGTTGTAATTCTTGGGAAGCCCCGTAGTTTCTGTATCGAAGATTAAAAACATGTACTAAAATTGAAGTTCTTAGAAGAGGGATAAAATTAGAATTAACCTGCGCTTTTAAAAGCAATGTTCATAAGTTTTGAGACGAAAAAGAACCTTTGGTATTTCACTCAAAATCTGACACTTAGCTTAACTCTAATCTCCTATTCAAATTGTTTGTGAATCAAAGAATTAAGTTTATTTTCGCGCCCTCATTTATTAAACAATTTTTCAACGGGGTTTAGGACCCTTTTAAAAAGAATTATTATGGCAACGAAAATCAGATTGCAACGTTTCGGTAGAAAATCTCGTCCAATTTTCCACATTGTAGTAGCAGACTCTCGCTCTAAGCGTGATGGTAGAAAGATTGAAAAACTTGGTGTTTACAATCCTAATACCAATCCTGCAACTATCGATTTGAACTTTGACAGTGCTTTGAACTGGGTTATGACCGGTGCTCAGCCTACTGATACTGCTCGTGCTATTCTTTCTTACAAAGGTGTGATGATGAAAAAACACTTATTGGAAGGTGTAAAGAAAGGTGCGTTAACTGAAGAACAAGTTGAAGAAAGATTCAATGCATGGTTAGCTGAAAAAGAAGGTAAGATCTCTGCAAAGTCAGAAGGACTTTCTAAAGCTGCCGCTGAAGCTAAAGCTGCTGCATTAGCTGCTGAAGCTGAAGTAAACAAAAATCGCGCTGAAGCATTAGCTGCTAAAGCTGCTCCTGCAGTTGAAGAAACTGAAGAAGCTGCTGAGGCTACAGAAGAAGCTCCTGAAGCTGCGGCTGAAGAAGCTACAGAAGAAAGCGCAGAGTAAGATGCAAAAGTCGGATTGCTTCCTATTAGGGCGCATTACGAAAAAGCACAGCTTCAAAGGAGAATTAGTGGTTCATTTGGACACTGACCAACCTGAGAAGTATCAAAATTTGGAATCCGTTCTCCTTGATTATCGAGGAGAATTGGTTCCTTTTTTTATTACCGAGTGTTTGTGGACAGGTGGACAAAAATTGCGCGTTCGCTTTGAAGACATAAACAATGAAGAAGAAGCTGCGAAATTGATTAACTGCGAAATCTTCTTACCTCTCTCCTTTTTACCCAAGTTAGAAGGAAACCAATTTTACTTTCATGAAGTAGAAGGCTTTAAAGCTCAGGACGAGCAACATGGCGAAATAGGAATCATCGAAGCCGTTTCTGACGAAAACTTCCAACCCCTTTTCATTATAAAAAATCAAGAAAAGGAAATTCTTATCCCTGCAATTGATACTTTTATTAAACAAATTGACCGTGAAAATAAGGTTGTACTTTTAAGTACTCCTGATGGGCTGATAGAATTGTTTTAGAAGTACAAGCATTTATGGCAAAATTTAATCCTCCGCAGTATGATCCGCGGATGTTGCATTATATCTTTTCCTTTTTTCTGTTTGGGCAAATAGCCCTCGCGATTATCATTATTTATCTAATTAATGACAAAGGCGCTATGGTTATGTTTGACATTAGAGACATACCCACTTTTTCATTGCCCATTATGGTACTGTCTACCAATTTTATAGCTCGCAAACTATTCCTTCAACAGTTCAACAGAATTGCATCAGTAGAAGAGTTAGAACGAAAAATGCAGATTATTCAGATGGCCCATATCATAGAATGGATCATGGTTGAAGGAGGAACATTACTATTGCTCGTTTTTGCTCAAATCGAAAACAATCATTACTTCTCCGTTTTAGCCCTAATAAACATTGCCTATTTTTTCACATTACGACCTAAAATCTTGACTTTTAACGAAGAGTTTTAATTATGCCAAACCCCTATTTTAAGTTTAAGCATTTTACCGTCTTTCATGATCAATGCGCTATGAAAGTGGGCACCGATGGGGTTGTATTAGGTTCTTGGGCCAATGGACTTGACACTCCAAATACCATCGTTGATATTGGTGCTGGAACCGGTTTAATCGCACTAATGCTTGCTCAACGATTTGAGAATGCTAAAGTAACTGCTGTAGAAATTGAACAGAACTGTGCTCGTCAATGT
>JAOARK010000454.1 GCA_025210575.1 Schleiferiaceae bacterium | reverse complement strand
CTTTATCAAACATTTCTCGATAAAGATTAGCCATCAAATCTACAATGTCACTTTGAGGTTTAGGTTCCCATCCTGGATAAGCTCCAGAAAACTCCACTTTTGCTCCGATCATACTAAAAGTAGACTTGATAGAATTGGCCAAATCCATTTTCTCACTATCTACACTACCACGTGTTAAGCACATCACCGTGTAACCTCCATCACTCACTATAACTCTGGCAATATTATTACTGGTTTGTACTAAATCTTCCATGTCAGGACTCATACGATAGATCCCTAAAGGACAAGCATAAATAGCATTCAATAAGTTTTTCTGATCCGAACGGGCCATCGCTCTTTCTGGTGTAGAAGTTTCATTCAACTCAACCACCAAATCAGGATCCGTTGTTTTGAATTCGTTTAGCAATTCTTCGCTAACCGCATTCACATATGTTTTTAAGGCCTCAACTTTATCACTCTTTACAGCAACTTGAGCTACTGATTCTCTCGGAATTGCATTACGCAAACCGCCACCGTTAATTTCAGCCACTTTTAATTCCAGGTCTTCCGGAGCACCCCACAAGATGCGGTTCATTAATTTATTTGCATTCCCTTTTCCTTTATGGATATCCATTCCAGAATGTCCTCCGCTCAAGCCTTTAACAGCAACTTCATAACCAACAAAACCATCACCTACATTAATAAAAGTATAGCGTCCTGTTACAGTTACATCTACTCCACCTGCGCAGCCAATAGTCAATTCATCATCATCTTCCGTATCTAGATTCAACATGATTTTGGCATCTAACATTCCGCCTTGTAAACCTTGAGCACCAGTCATACCAGTTTCTTCATCGATGGTAAATAATGCCTCTAAAGGTGGGTGGTTTATATCAGTAGACGCCAACAAAGTCATGATAGAAGCTACTCCCAAACCATTGTCAGCACCAAGTGTTGTTCCTTTGGCTTTTACCCAACCATCTTCCACATACATGTCTATTCCTTGGGTATCAAAATCGAAATCGGTATCGTTGTTCTTCTGGCATACCATATCTAAATGGCTCTGTAAAACAATTGTGGTTTTATTTTCATTGCCAGGAGAAGCTGGTTTCTTAATGATCACATTTCCTACATGATCTACCACTGTAGGCAAACCTAAGTCTTCACCAAATTTCTTTATAAACGCAATTACTCTTTCTTCTTTTTTTGAGGGTCTAGGAACGCTGTTGAGATCAGCAAAATTGTTCCAAAGTGCCTTAGGTTCAAGGCTTCTAACTTCTTGACTCATGTTATGAAAATTTGTTTCGAAAATAAAGCAAAATAGACTTGTAGAAGATGACGAATTACCACTCCCCTACTTAAATCTTTATTGCCATTTTTTTCTTGTTTCTTCGATAAGATTTAGCTCTTCAGGGTTAGCTCCCATGTGCTCTATTGCCTGAGCTGCTTTTAATGCAACGTCTTTGTTCTTGTCATTCAAAGCTACGGCAAGTGTTCGCTTCACATTCATAAAATTATGGATCACCAAAGCCTCAATCGCATAGATCTTAGTCATGTCCGTGCCTTTTTCCAGAGCGGTGATCAATCTTTCTAAATCACCTTTTGCAGACCACTTTTGAATTTTGCTTTTAGAGTATCTCTTTTTTGAACCGAACATTAGCTGTTTAGATTTAGTGTTCATTTAGTAAAATGAACAGTTGCAAACTTAAAAGAACCGAGCAATTAAACGTATGATTTTTATCTTTTGTTCTATGATGCTTTTCTCTGATCGTTGCTTTAACAGTTATTTGTGATTTACGGAAATTACTGGTTTGAAATGAACTCCAATGCCACTTCCTCACTCCAATACATTGAATCATTTTTATTTATGAAACCGCAATGTCCACCGTATTTAGGATACATAAACTGAATGTTCTCTTTCTCATGTTCACTTGTTCTAGGATAGCACCCTTCCCCCAACATCGGATCATCTAAGGCGTTTATGATAAGGGTTGGAATCGTTATATCCTTCAAGAATTGTTTAGACTGAACTTTTTGATAATAGTCCCAAGCATCATTAAATCCATGAATAGGAGCTGTATAATGTTGATCAAAATCTAAGAGACTTTTAATCTTTTTTAAAGGTTGAGTATTTAATTCTGGTATGGCTTTGTTCTTTGCCTTCACCTTGCGCTTTAAGGTTATTAGAAAATTCTGCACATAGATCTGATTCTTGAATTTGTGTATTTCTCGAACACAATCCTCCAAATCCAGTGGAACTGAAAATGCCACAACCTTTTTTAAGTTCTTGGGCTTCTCAAAGGTAGACTCACCGCAGTATTTTAATACAAGGTTTCCTCCTAAACTAAATCCAACTAAATGAACTTCTTCATACCCTTTACTTAATTCCATTACCTCATGAAGATCATCTGTTGCCCCGTGGTGATAAAACCGCATCGACAAGTTCATTTCGCCACTACAGCTTCTGTAATTGAGTGCGGCAACATCAAAACTCTGTTCAAAGAAAGTCTTTGACATACCCAAAATATAGCTTGAATCAGAACTTCCTTCTAGGCCATGGCAGAGTACAACAAGACGATTACTGCCTTGCTTTTTCCAATCAATATCTAAAAAGTCACCATCGTCTAAGG
>JAOARK010000453.1 GCA_025210575.1 Schleiferiaceae bacterium | reverse complement strand
GTTGTATGAAGATCAAGAGATTCCCGAGGATGTAGAAATTAAAAAAGAAGACATTGAGGATGAGCTTGATAGAATGATGGAACTTTTAGATAGACTTCAATTTGAAAAAGATGTGGAAGATCTTATTGATAAGTTGGATCAATTAGAAAAGAAGCAGGATGATCTTGCCGATGAGAACAATGAGTCTGTGGAGGATCAAGAGAAATTGAACAAAGAATTAGAAGAGGTAAAAAAGGAATTAGAAAATATAGAGAAGAAGGCCGAAGAATTATCAATTTATGAGTTTAAATCTTTGGAGAAACAAAAAGCGAATGAAGCCGAATCTCAAATGAATGAGGCTAGCGAAAACCAGAAAAAGGGAAAGAAGAATAAGGCAAATCAAAATCAAAAGAAAGCTAGCGAAAAGATAAATGAATTAAGCCAAAGCCTTAAAGAGTCTCAGTCTTTAATGCAAAGCCAACAGAAGTCTGAGAATATGGAGGACTTGAGAAGATTATTGGAAAACTTGTTGGTGCTAAGTGTTGGGGAGGAAGATGTACAAAAAGAGTTAAGATCTACGCAAGTATCTAACCCTGCTTATTTAGATATGATGAATAAACAAGGTCAGTATAAGGTTGATTATAAAATTGCAAAGGATAGTTTAACGGCTTTAATGGGCCGTGTTCCGGAGATAGAGAACATTGTTTTAAAAGAATTGAATGCCATTGACAGATACTTTGAGAAGTCTACGAATAGTCTAAAGGATAATAAGGTTCAAAAGGGAGCAGGAGAAGTCCAGTATATAATGACTTCCGTGAATAATTTGTCTTTGTTGTTGAATCAGAATTTAGACAATATGCAGAAGCAGATGTCTCAAAAGAATAGTGGAAACAAGAGTTGTAATAAGCCTGGAAGTGGAAAGCCGAGTATGTCGGAGTTGAAGAAAATGCAGCAGCAATTAAGCAAAGATGCTGAAAGTATGCAGCAACAGCAATCTGGTAGTAAACCTGGTCAAAAGGGTCAGAATGGTAAAAAGAAAGGGTCTCAAGGCAAGAAAATGGCTGAGATGATGGGCAGGCAAGAAATGATCAGAAAGGGCCTTAAGGAGCTTCAGAAAGAAGGAGAAAAAGGTTCTGGTAATGGCAATAAATTGGATGAGCTACTTAAAAAGAATGAAGAGGATTTAGCTAATCAGAATTTGGATTCTGAGTTTTTCAAAAGACAAAAGGAGATAGAAAACAAAATGTTGGAATCTGAACGTGCATTATTGGAAAGAGAGCGGGATGAAAAACGTGAGGCGATTAGTGCTCAAGATGAATATGATAGAGTAAAAAGTAAAGAGCTAGAGGAGTATATCAATAAAAGCCTAAAAGGCTTAGAAAGAATTAGTTGGGATGATTTATTTTTGTCGCCTTTTTATCAGAAGAAAAGTATAGGTGAAAAAGAGAATAGATTATAGCTATGGAAAATTCAATAACATTGACACTTTTGTTTTTGATAGATGTTTGGAAGAATTGCTTCCTAATTATATCACTGAGGTTAAATTATCATTTACCTATTTGGACGATGAAGGACTTTTAGAAATTAACAAGAAGTTCTTGAATCATGATTATTATACTGATATAATCACTTTTGATTACAGTAAGAAGAACAGGCTGATAGGTGATATTTTTATTAGTGTGGAACGCGTGGAAGAAAACGCAAATGATTTATCAAAGAGCAACGAACTTTTACGGGTTATGTCACACGGTGTTTTGCATTTGCTTGGTTATAAAGACTCTAACGAGGAAGAAAAAAAGGAGATGAGGTTAATGGAAGACAAGTGGTTAAACTTTATAGTTTCACGTGAATCATGAAAAAATACGATGTCATAGTTGTAGGTGCAGGCCATGCTGGAAATGAAGCTGCTCATGCTGCGGCTAAAATGGGTAGTTCGGTGTTGCTTATTACTATGAACCTTCAGACTATTGGTCAGATGAGTTGTAACCCGGCTATGGGTGGAATAGCTAAAGGTCAAATTGTTAGAGAGATAGATGCCTTGGGTGGTATGTCCGGAGTTATAACGGACAAGACGATGGTTCAATTCAGGATGTTGAATAAGAAAAAGGGTCCTGCAATGTGGTCTCCTCGTGCTCAATCTGATAGATTCAAGTTTGCGGAAGAATGGAGGTACGTTCTTGAAAATACAGAGGGTCTTGATTTTTTACAAGATAGTGTTGTTGATATTCTTCAGAAAGATAATAAGGTTGTGGGTGTAAAAACAAGTTTGGGAAACATAATTGAAGGCCATACAGTTATTCTTACGAGCGGAACCTTTATGAATGGTTTGATACATATTGGGCCCAAGCAATTTGGAGGAGGAAGAGCAGGAGAAAAGGCATCTTTTGGAATCACAGAAGGTTTAAATGTGATTGGTTTTAAAAGTGGAAGAATGAAGACAGGAACACCACCAAGAGTAGATGGCAGGTCTGTAGATTATTCTTTGATGGAAGAACAAAAGGGTGACGAGGTGCCGGGAAGGTTTTCGTATATAACCGATGAAGTGTTGAAAGATCAAATGAGTTGTTGGATTACTTACACTAATCCAGTAGTTCATGATATTTTAAGAGGAGCAGTAAATGAGTCCCCGCTGTTTAATGGTCAGATTGAAAGTGTCGGTCCTCGATATTGTCCATCGGTTGAGGATAAAGTTCATCGTTTTGCGGATAAAGAACGACACCAGATATTTTTGGAACCCGAGGGTAGAAGAACAGTTGAGATGTATGTTAATGGATTTTCAACTTCTTTACCTCAAAAT
>JAOARK010000452.1 GCA_025210575.1 Schleiferiaceae bacterium | reverse complement strand
TGACGTAATCGCTTCTCGGTTGCTGTAAATGCGCGTACCAAAGCGATTAAAAGCAAACTGAAATCCTAAAGCAGGTATATATCCTCTATCAAACACATATGTGATTTTCCCTCTTGGATTCTCACTTAGAACTGCATCAATTGTGAACCTAGAGTTTGAAACCAACGCGTTTCTTAACGTAACATTCAAGAGAATCCCTATACCGAAATCATCATCATAATGAATTCCAGTTCTCAGAGTCATATCACTCTTTCTCTCTTTAAGGTTAACGATTAACTTGTATGCAGTATCTACTTTGATCAGATCAAAATCTAAATACTCGTAATAGTTACTTCCATACAAACGATCTAAACCTTCATCCAGTTTTTTTGAAGTGTAGACTCTTGGCTTTTTCAGTTTCAATTTGGAACGTACATAGCGACTGGTTGTATTTTCATTCCCCACTACTTCTACATCGTTGATTAAGAATGGGTCCATGCGCCTCAAATCATTCACGATTAACACTTCTGTCTTTTTCTTGGGAAGCTGATCTAGAATATCAATGTGCTTCATAGCTTCCTTGTAACCTAAACCAATAATTGTATCAGACAATTCATAGCCAGTGAGGTCAAACCTTTGCTCAGGAGGAGAGATCATAAGATCCACTTTTTTCAGCTGATCTTTAAAACCAAGCGCATTGCTATAGCTACTTACTTGCTCCAAAATTTGGATCATACTATTCAGCTCTTCTTCCGTATATAAACGCCCCTGAACATTGCTAGCAATAACGAAATCCATTCCCTTCTCGTCTTTTAAAATGGCAATAGGTAAATTATTTCTTACCCCCCCATCTATATAAGGTTTGTTGTTGATTTTAAAAGGGGAAAACATGGAAGGAAATGCAAGTGAAGCGCGAAGCGCCTCAGACAATTCTCCTTCTTCAAGTACTTTTTCTGCTCCTGTAACAAGATCGGTAGCCATACATAAAAAAGGAATTTGCAGTTGGCTAAAGTCTTTTATGCCATGAGCCGGAAATGTTAAGAAGGACAACTCTTTTAACATGTATTGCCCTTTATTAAAAGCATCGGGTGCATTGATTTTATCATCAACTACTTCAAAATCTAGAACGTATTTTTCTGCATTCTCTCGCTCTAACACACCGAGATGATTTCGAGGCAGCGTATTATCCATCAAGGCATCCCAATCTACTTGAGTTAAATAGATTTCAATCTGGTCTACTGTGTAGCCCATGGCATACATTGCGCCTACAACAGCTCCCATACTTGTACCGCTGATGTAATCTATCCTTACATTGTTTTCCTCGAGCGCCCTAAGCACTCCAACATGCGCCATTCCTTTGGCTCCACCACCACTCAAGGCTAGCCCTACTTTCAGCTCTTCTTGAGCTGTGACTACCAAATAATACAGTGAGAGAAAAACTAAGATTTTTGTTTTCAAGCCTTTTGGTTTTGGTGGAAGTGGTTATAAATAATCTTGCCTTTTGCGTTTCCAACGTGCGAAGATAAAGTCTCGATGCTTGCCTCCTTAATTCCTTTTACAGATTTTAACTTACTCAGCAATACTTTGATGGTTGCCGGTCCTACTCCTTCAATACTTTCTAATTCAGATTTAATTCCTCCTTTACTTCTTCTGTTTCTGTGATGAGTAATACCAAAGCGGTGCGCCTCATTCCGGGCCTGTTGAATGACCTTCAGCGTCTCAGAACGTTTGTCGAGATACAATGGAATTGAATCGTTCGGAAAATAGATTTCCTCTAGCCTTTTCGCGATGCCAATAATGGCAATTTTACCACGCAACCCTAACCTCTCCAAAGAAACAAGCGCGCTACTCAATTGGCCTTTCCCACCATCTATTACAATCAGCTGAGGAAGATCCGACCCTTCATCCAACAATCGTTTATACCGTCTATGGATAACCTCCTCCATACTGGCAAAGTCATCTGGTCCCTCAACGGTCTTGATATTAAAATGGCGATAATCTTTTTTACTCGGCTTACCATTTTTAAAAACCACACATGCTGCAACCGGATTGGTTCCTTGAATATTACTATTATCAAAGCACTCAATATGTCGAGGCTCTTCAGATAATCTCAAGTCCTTTTTCATTTGATCCATCAATCGCTTAACATGCCTGTCAGGATCTACTATTTGAACGTTCTTCAATCGTTCAATACGATAGTACCTTCCATTCTTGATGGAGAGATCTATCAGACTTTTTTTCTCTCCTCTTTGTGGGACAAAGAATTTCACATCCTCTAAAACCAGGTTCACATGCTCACTTACGAGAATTTCTTTAGTTACAGATTTGTATAAATCTCTAAAGTAGGGAATGGCAGTTTCAAGCAACTTGGTATCGCTTTCATCCAATTTCTTTTTGATCTCTAATGTGTGAGATTGAACAACCGCACCTTCAATAATTTTAAGATAGTTTACATAACCATAAGTGGCATCGCTAAACGCTGAAAACACATCAACATTTGAAACATTTTGAGAAACCACAGTGCTTCGAGATTGATACCGTTCTACCAACTCGATTTTCTCTTTGTACTGCTGAGCCAATTCAAATTGAAGATTCTCTGCGTGCTCAACCATTTTATCTTTAAGAAGACCTTTTACACTAGAGATTTTCCCCTTTATTATTTTTCTTGCCTCTGCTACATTCTTATTGTATTCCTCTTCGTTTTGCAAACCTTCGCAAGGCCCCAAACAATTCTTTAGATGATATTCTAAGCAAACCTTGAATTTCCCATTTTCAATATTATCCTCCGTTAGTTGATAACTACACGTGCGTAATGGATAAAGTTGCCTAATCAACTCAAGAACCGTTTTCATCACTTTTACTGATGCATACGGTCCATAATATTCGCTGTTATCCTTTGGCAAATTCCGCAATGAATAAATACGAGGAAACCGCTCCTTCTTAATACAAATCCACGGATATGATTTATCGTCTTTAAGATTTATGTTGTAACGCGGCTGATACTCTTTAATCAAATTGTTCTCTAGTAGCAAAGCGTCAATTTCTGTTTCGGTAACTATAACTTTTACATCAGCTATCTTTTTTACCAATACTGCGGTTTTTCCACTATCTATGGTTTTATTGAAATAAGAGGATACTCTTTTTTTGAGATTTAATGCCTTTCCTACATATAAAATCTGCCCTTCTTTATCTATATGTTGATAAACCCCAGGCTTATCTGGCAATGTTTTAAGAATGTTCTTGATTTTAGTTGAAGGCATTGGGCAAATTTAGAATTATGGCTTTAGCCGCACACTACAATTTCCCTAATTATCTTGAGCATTACTGACCCAAAAGTCGTTTAACATATTTCCCAATTACATCAAACTCAAGATTCACCTGATGACCAACTTCAACATTTTTTAGTTGTGTATGTTCTAAAGTATAGGGAATGATTGCC
>JAOARK010000043.1 GCA_025210575.1 Schleiferiaceae bacterium | reverse complement strand
TTACCAGGAGCAGTTAACAATACTTTGCTAGCACCTTTGGCTTTTAAGTGACGAGCCAAAGCAACATCATCTCTAAATGCACCAGTATTATCAATAATTAAAGCGTTGTTAATTCCAAAAGATTGGTAATCGATCTCTTCTGGAGCGTTTGCAGAAATAATGTTTACAGGACGTCCGTCAATGATCAAACACTCGTTTTCAATATCCGCTTCAACAGTTCCAGGGAATGCACCATGAACAGTATCAATTCTCAATAAAGAAGCTCTTTTCTCTAGTGAAGATGCAACATCACCACGTACAACAATAGCACGTAATCTCAATTGCTCTCCTTTACCTTCTTGAGCGATTAACTCACGAGCAACCAAACGTCCGATACGACCAAAGCCATAAAGCACAACATCTGTTGGCTCAGTAGCAACTTCTTGACCGATGAAGTCAGCAAGTTTTTCACCAACAAAAGCAGACATAGATTCAAAGTTGCTTCCTTCTTCAACATACTCTGCTGCTAAACGACCAATGTCGAAACGAGAAGGGCAAATGTTAGAATTCAACACTTCATTCAATAATGCTACGGTAATTTGGATGGTGATATTTTTACCAACAAATTTTCTGGCGTAGTCATGCAAGTTCAAGATTTCGCTTGGACGCTTGTCAATAACTTGATTTCTGAATAGAACAGTTTCTACACCTTTATCATAAAACAAATCGCTAATTGCTTTGATGAATTCAGTAGCCAGTTTTTCTTCTGCAACTCTGGTTCTTACTGATTGTTCATACACTTTTGTCATGCTTTAAACTTGTTTTTAAGTTTCAAAATTTGCCGCGAAAGTATTGTTTTTTAGTGGCTTGGACTAATGTTTTTTTTGACAATGATTTGTTGGTTAATTATACTGAGTATCAATGGTCTAAAAAGCTATGCACGCACATTAAATTAGTGTAAAAAGTACACTTAGTTAACCTCTTGAATATTAGTCTAAAAGTTCCTTTCTTGATTTGACTTTTAGTTTAGCGTAAATGCTACTTACGTGTGATTTGACAGTGTTTACTCCTATGTTGTATTCTTCTGAAATTTCTTTGTTTGATTTTCCTTGTTTCAAAAGGTGATACACTTTTCTTTCTTGAATGCTGAGTGCTTCTTCGAGCTTTTTTTCAGGTTTTCTTCTCAGGATAAACCAACTGATTGAAGCACCTCCTAAAAAAGAAATCACCACAATCCATAACCAATTAAAGTTTGATTTTGAAGAAGTTGATTTGTTGAAATTTGCGGCAAATGTTCTGAAATAGTCAGAATTCTCATTGTCCCATTTGTTTAAGAACCGATCATAGTACGCTTCATTGATTATGGCATTTCTTTCAAAATCGCTGTTGTATAGCGCATACAAAGCAGCTATCGGGTCGCTACATGAATCGGCAAAAAGCCTGAGTTTATCACTAATGGCATTTACAACCAATTCTTTTTTTAAAGTGGAACCTGCAAAGTGAGCACTGTCTGCAAATTGAACCCATTCATTAACCCAGTATATATTCTTGTTAGATCGATCGTCTTTACAAAAGAGTGATTGGAAAGGTTGAGTAGTATCTGAGTTTTCCAAATAAAGTGAGACATCTTTATCTGCTATGAGAAATTGAAAATTTTGAGCTTTACCACCTATGGTCAATGAAGCTCTGGGGTAGCCTCGTTTAGTCACATGTATTCGGTACAAGCCTTTTTCTTTGGGTAAAAATTCGGTATTGAAATGAAAGTATCCTGTATCATTGATTTTAGCTTCATCTATAATCATGCTATTAGATATAGTGAAGCGTTCATTTAAATTGGGGATATAACACAAATAAGCCATTCTATTCCATTGAGGAGGCAATTGAATAACCCCTGAAATAGATTGAGGTTGAACAGAAATATCGGCAGCAACTAAGTTACTGCCGACTAACAATAAAACGAGTCTGAATAACAGACAGTTCATAGCGCGTTTAGCCATATACTTTAATCGCTGTACGTTTGTCTTGAGCTTATTCTTAGGTTGCCGGATGTTTTCTTTGGAGTGACTTTTACTATCCAGATTCCATTGGCTGGATTGTCTACGTATTTTTCGAGCCTACCATGTTCTCTTGCTTTTTCTTTTTCCTCATCGCTCAATAGATCATTGTTAGCGCCCAAACTACCCGCTTTAAACTTGCCTTGAGGGGAACCATCAGGACCAAAGATCTCCACAGTGATTTCACCTTGGTAAATAGAACAGCTCGCTTCAATTTTTAGTTTTTCTACTTTACCCACAACTTCTACTTCAACCTTTTGTTCAGTCATATTTGGTTTAAGAACAATAGATCTTGATGAGTTTAAACGATTGTTTTGAGAAATGGCCTGCATGCTGCACAAGACAAAGGCGAGTGCAGCAGTAATTTTAAAGAAGTTCTTCATTTTTTATTTGTTTAAAGTTTAGGCTACCAAATCTAAACGCGTGTTTGATCATAAACGTGTTTCAGGGGCATGATAAAGGAATGAAAAGAGGAGGAAAAGCGGGTGAATTCAGAACTAAAGCCAGTAATCATGCTCAAGTGCTCATTCTTAATTCTTAGAAATTAAATCAAAAGCTTTGATCATGTGAAGATCTTTTTCTTCCAATTTTGATTCCCAAGTGGCATGAATCGCATGGTTAGGTAATAGGCCTCGATTTGAAGTAGGTTGTAATTCGGAAGCTGGAAATTGAATGTGGTATCGGGGTATAGCGATTTGGATTCCCAAATTGGGTAAGGTAACATACTGTTGAGATCCTGCAGCAAAGCCTTCATACCGGGTGCCCGTTTCTTCTCCGATAATCATAGCATTACCGAATTCTTTTAGGTATCGAGCTGCTGTATGACCAGCCGAATAAGTATGTCCATTTACCAGAACATATATCTCTCCATTAAAAACATCCTTAGATTTCTTTGGCATTTTATACGTTTTCTCTTTGCCTTCCCATGAAATGGTCTTCTTCAAAAAGGCCGTGCTTTCATTTTGTTTTAAAATAAATGGAACCAAATCATCAGCAAACTCGTTTCTTCCACCGGTATTGTCCCTTAGGTCGATGATCAAACTTGTTACTTCTTTTTCGTTTAATTCTTCAAAGATCTGGGCATAGAATTTCTTAGAAGAAACTTTGAATTTTTCCGCTCTTTGTCGATCAAACGAAGGCAACACTAATATGGCGGTGTTGTCTTTGTATTTGAGCGTTGAAAAAGCATCAATTTCTTCCTTTTCTTTTTTTGGAAAATAAGCAGCTACATTTTCTCCTTGTTTATTTCGAGTAATGGCTTTGATTCGATATGTTTTGCCCGTGGTTAGCTCAATGTCATAATACTCAGGTTGATCAATGTAGAGGTAATACAACCAACTCAATCCATTTTCTATGATCTTAATGGTGAAAGTTTCAATTTGACCATCCGCAGGATAAGCCTCTTTGAGTGTGGCAAGAATATCTTGAATATTCATCCCATTGACAGACACAATTTTATCTCCTGATGCTAGCAGGCGTTCGTTTGAATAATCTTTCCAAACATATATTCCACCATCAATAATGGAAATAGCTACAGGCAGATATTTAAACCTGTTTTGCATAAAGCCATTGTGCACGGTGTCTTGCCAATTTCCTAAACCAAAATGACCTTCGTTGCTCAAGGCACAAAGCGTACTCATCAATTTGAAATGATCAAAGCGATTTAAGGGTCTATCTGGAAAGCTTGCAAATAATTGTTCAGTGTGCTCCTCAAAATCAGGGTTGTAAAGAAAAAGTGCCGGATTGTATGTTTTAATGCTTTGTTCTAAAAACTGAAAATCTTCTTGTACCTGTTCTTGTGAAAATTGAGCTGGACTTTTGAATACTCCTAGGATTAGAGTGAGAACAATAAAAAAGAGTCGTGATTGCATACCAAATAAATTGGCCAATAATTTATTGCCTTTACCTTGGATGTACAAACGAAATCTATCTCTATTCGTCTTCAGCAAATACATCAAGAGCAGGAAGCCCTCTGTTGTTGAAATCAAAAAGCGCTTGGTTTTCCCACGGAGAACCATCTTGAGCTTGAGGTCCTTTCCAAGCAATAAGTTCTGTACCCCAATAGCACAAGCCTAATCCTGTTGGTAGATCTTTTACCATGGTTTTAATTGTTTTAAGAAAGTCTGCTTGTCCTTTTGGGGATGCTGGAAATTGTGGAGCAATGATTTGATCATTGGCTCCGATAATATTTTGTGTCCAGTCATTCCAACCCAATGTAAAAGGATAGGCTGTCTCTGCGATGACAAGGTCTTGAGTAAATGTATTGGATAATACTTCGAGGTTGTTGTTTATTTCATTGAGATCTTTTCCATGCCAATGTGGATAATAAGAAAGACCGATCTGGTCATAATCTAAAGAGTCCATTTTCAGGAAAAAAGAAGGAGCGGTGTTTACACCTGCATAATGCAACATTATTTTCGATGTAGGAGAATGTACTCTTACTTCACTTATTGCAGCTTCCATCAACTTAAAGAATTGTGCTGGTTGATCATGGAGATGTCCCTTAGGGTGAAGAAAGCCGTTGTTAATCTCATTTCCAATTTGGATGATTTCTGGTTTAATTTCTAAAACAACCTGTTTGGTATATTCTTGAACTGAAGTGATTAATTCACTGAATGATTGATTTTTCCAAGAATCAGGTATTTTCTGGTGGCCAGGATCAGCCCATGTATCTGAATAATGGACGGTAAGCCAGATTTTAAAACCTCTTTGCCGGAGTTGATCGGAGAAACCTTTAACTTCTTGAAGACTTGAATGAGCTGAAACAGGATCAACCCATAAACGTAAACGAATGTAATTTACTCCTGCTTCATCAAGAATATCAAGAAACGCTTTCTCGTTTCCTTCAAAATCATAAAAAACAGGATTCGTGAGTTCAATCTCAGGCAGACTAGAGATGTCCATTCCATTTATAAATTCAGTAACAGTTAAAGGAGGTGCTTCTTGAGGGGAGGATTCTTTTTTACATCCCCAAAACAAAATTCCAATAGTGATTAAACAAATTAACCTGAGCATGCTGCAAAATTAAGTCAATCAATTCCAGTCTAAAATGACATTTATATCCACTTGAGTGGTGTCCAGATGAATTGTATCGGAATTGTATGTTGAATCTTGGAAACATTTTAATGGAAGTGGTCTCCATGCACCATAGGCAAAAGGATCGGTGCATTGAGAAAAGCACAATTCTATAAAAACAAGAAGAGAGAGAATTAAACCAAAAGAGCATAGATTACTTGGAGAGCTTTTGTCAGCAATTTTACCTTTTGATTTTTTCATTTAATTTCTTGTTGATTGAAATAGCTATTCTACATTATGTAAATTCCGTCCACACTTTCTGCGGGTTTGGGTATTTCAGCTTCCTTCAAGGTTTCAAGCATGTTAATTTCTATTGTTCTTGTAATTTGAGTAATGGATACTCCCGTTGGAATGTTTTCAAACGGGTTCACCAAAGAAGCTCCAATTTTATAGGTGGTAAGAAAGACATACCCTATAAGTAAACCAATCAAAATGGCCCAAGGTCCAATGGTCTGAGACATAGAGAGTGTAGCTGAGAATATAAATACCCAAATAAACATTCTTGTATAATAGCTATAAGTCGTTGGAAAAACAGTGTTTTTAATTCTTTCAGATTTACCCATTTCGTTTGAAAAATTCACCAACATTTCGTTTAGTGCAAGGAATTGAAAGCCATCAATTCCATCTAACTTATGAATATTATTCAAAACACCATTGTTGAGTCCTAGTATGGCGTTGGCCTTATTTGACTCTGACTTAATTTTTTCTACATCGTTTGAATCCAAATATCCCAGATACGTTTGGTCCTGTTCATTTCTTAAATTTTCTTTTAGAGCGTAGAGGAATGCGATATGATTATGAATCATTCTTTTTTTAGCTGATTGAACTTTATCATCATTCAATTCTTCACTCTTAGAGACATAATGAAAAACTTGTCTTGCCCAAGAACGGGAGTCATTCACAAGCGCTCCCCAGATCTTTCTCGCCTCCCACCATCTATCATAGGCTTGATTGTTATTAAAACCTATAAAAAATGACAATGCAGTACCTAATATCGTAGGAAGCAAACCTGGAACATCAAATAAGTTGTGAAATACAAATTTATTTAAGAAGTAAGTGAGGATACAAGTAATCAAGATGAATAAGAAGTTCTCCCAAGTTCCCTCAATTACCTGATTTATGTTTACATTTTTTTTAAGTAACATGAGTTTGTTTTTAATTAAGTACCGATTCTCCTTGAGGTGATTCGATCAAGCGTCCTTTCTTTCTGTATTTTTTAATCATCTTCTCTTTGGGCAGATCTTCTTCATAAAAAATCAGGTGCTTTCCAAATGTTCCGCCTAAGCGGGTAAAGAATGATTCTCTATCCTTAATTGAAACAAAATTTGGTTTTAACGCAGGAGCGGGGTTTATATACAAAGAGTCAAACTCTTTAGTCTTCATGGTGTCTACAACAATAGGAAGTAGGTCAACTGGCAATTCAAAATGTTTGATCATTCTTCGTAATAATTTAGCTTGATATTGGTCGGTGGCCAGAGCTATTTTTTCAAACCCTTGCTCTTTCGCTAAACGATAGGAATAATAGACATTTTCGGTACTGTGTTCTGCTAAAGTATCTGTGAAGATTCGTTGGGGATCTATACCATAAACTTTGGCATATTCAGCCATAATCTTAGATTCGGCATAAGGGGTATAAACCGCGCCACCAGAGTATATCACATTATTGGTGTATTGATTATCGAGTAGATAAAAAGACCATTGAACACGGTATTTCATAATGTCAGACCAATGTTCACCTTCAAACGGAACACCAGGAACAATGATGGCATCATAGGGAGCTTTACCTTTTGCCTCGTTTAGAAAACTGCTGGTTTTTTTCTTCGAGAATGCACAGCTTGTCATGAGAAAAACCAGGAACAACCCGTAAATAACCTTCATACCTTTTTAGACGACTAGATTAGTTGTCCAATTTAAAATAAAAGGATTTGCAAGCTATTTATAGCTCAAAATTTGTTGATTAAACTTTACTTGCTTCTTAACCAGGTTGTTTTATGGATCCCGAAAATCTGTAGAGGCATTCCATCAAAATCGACAATAGTCTTTTCCAATTGCATTCCGTTTTTCAATGCAAGCTTTGCACTGGCTTCATTCTCTACAAATACCATTGAAATGAGATGATCGGTAAGATTGTTGCTAAAGGCATAATCTTTACATTTTTGTGCAGCTTCGGTTGCATAGCCCATTCCCCAATACTTGGGTAAGATAGAATAACCGATCTCTAATTTCT
>JAOARK010000451.1 GCA_025210575.1 Schleiferiaceae bacterium | reverse complement strand
TTTCATTCCCAGTGGCCCAATATTGCCTACGGAAAAATCTGGAGCGCTGGTAAAACCTGTGGCACTACCCAGGCGAATGGAAATGCTACTGGTGCTGAAATTTGAAGTAGCAATATCGATGAGGCCATCTTCATTAAAATCACCTTCGGTCATCAACAATGGCGCATTGGTAATTGTACTGGTCGTATCAGCAGAAAAGCCAAATTGTGTGCATTCCGAAGAGGTAACTGTTAATGTAAAATTGGTCGTCACGTTGTTGCCAGCATCCAGAGTTACGGTAAATGTTCCCAATGTTTTGGGATTACTTACGCGCACTTCTCCAAGTGTTGCGTCAACACTTAAATGGCTGTCAAATCCTTTGTTTGTGGATATAGAAATGAATGCCGTTCCCGTGGGCGCAGCACTCGGTGTGATGATGATGTTTTCACCTGAACGTATGGTTGTGTCATTGTAGGTACCCAAAGTTTGGGCGTGAGCCAATGATGAGAAAAGCATCATGACCATAAAACTTATTTCGGTTAGGAAATAGCTTCTACTTAGAAAACGAAACTTTAAATAGTGGTTTGGATTCCAGTTTTTTTTAGACGTGTTGAGCATCTGAAAAATTGTGTTGATTTATATGGGACGAAGCTATCGAGGGCCTATCGAACTCAAAGGACAATTGATGAAACTGAGCGGACATTTAAAGTGAATATCAGGTCAAACGGATGCATTTATTCGTTTTTTTGTACCGATGCGTATTCTCCCATTGCTTTACAAATCCATACTTTTTATTGCCTGTATTTCTCAGGCTACGCTAGTTGCACAAAACACATATCACGAAAACTTGGCGCAGTGGAGTGCAAAAGATGAAGTGGATAGTGTTCGGGCAGAAGCTGGTATTGAAGTATTACAAACGCTAATTGACGAGGGGAAATACGATTCGGCATTGCTAGTGGGCAATGCACTTCATCAATTCACCATTGAGCATGATCAAAAGTTTATCCGAGCAAAAACCTTAAACAATTTTGCCATTATTTATCTGAGAAATGGCCAGTTGAATAAAGCAGATTCAATACTTGTTCAGAACATTACATTTTGCGATTCATTTGAATTAGAACGACCGCTATGTGATGCCTATAGTTACTTGGGTAGAGTGAAGCGCTTGGTTGGTCAATTTGAAGAAGGTATAGATGCGCTTGAGAAATCAATCACCTATTCTGCTTGTAAAAATGAT
This sequence comes from Schleiferiaceae bacterium, assembly GCA_025210575.1. GTDB lineage: Bacteria > Bacteroidota > Bacteroidia > Flavobacteriales > Schleiferiaceae > JAOARK01. Next base: position 3,652 of record JAOARK010000451.1, on the reverse strand, counting down.
TCGGTGGTGTTGGGCTATACCTATGAAACCATTGGCGCAACCTATTATTCTAAAGGTGATTATGGCAAGTCTATCGCCAGCTTTGAAATGGCCAAAGATCTTTATTTAGGGCAAGACGATGTCCAGAGTATTGCACAGATTTACAACAACATTGGTCGCGTGAGCTTTGAAGTAGGGAATTACCAAATTGCACTGGAGAATTATTACGAAGCTCTTGATGTTTTGCGCAACGGTGACATGTCTGAAACCTTTGTTTCCGCTGCAGTTTACAATAACCTTGGCAATATTTATCAACGTTTACAGAATTATCCAGATGCCATAAAAAGCGCCAAAGATGGGTTGCGTATTGCAGAAATACTCGGCTATCCGAGGATGATTGCCAATAGCCACGCAAACCTTGGTAAGTCTTATCTGCATGTAGATAGTTTGGAACTGGCTGCCTATCATATACGACAGTGTTTGACCATACGCTCCGAGTCGGATTTGATTACTGGTCTGCCGATGGCTTATATTCTCTTGGGCGATTTAGATAGCGAAAAAGGTGATTTTGAATCCGCAATAGCACATTATAAAAAGAGTATTGCTTACGCTGAAACCAACGGTCAGATTAAAGAGTTGGCGAAAGCACATCATCAGGCAGCAGTTGCCTTTTTGGCAATGAATGAATTAGGCAAGGCAAAACAAAACATTGAGGCTTCTATGGCATACGCACAACAAGCCAATACAAAAGCCCAAATCGTAGATTCTTATCAAACCGCTTCTGAGGTTTATGCATTGCTTGGGAATTTTGAAAAAGCGCATGAAATGCTGCAAAACCTTTTGGTTTCTAAAGACAGCATTGCAGACGATGATTTAGGTCGAGAACTTTTGCGCAAGGACTTGGCATTCGACTATGCCCAGCGGGCCTACCGCGACAGTGTAGAAAATGCCACGGTTGTGAGATTGCAAGAAGCGGAGATTGAAAAAGAAAAAGCAAGTACGCGCATCTTGTGGGTAAGCATTGTGGTTTTTATCATACTCATTGCAGTGCTTTTTCATCGTTACCGAATTTCTCAAAAACAGAAAAAGACGATTGAAGAAGAGCGCGAAAAGTTGAATGAGGCCAACGAAAAGTTAATTGGCTTGGATAAGATGAAATCCGATTTCTTCGCCAATGTGTCGCATGAATTCCGAACACCATTGACGCTCATCTTAGGTCCGGTCAATAGACTTTTAAAAAAGACCGATCTCGATAAAAAAGAGATAAAATATCTAGAAACCATCAATGACAATGCCGAGCAACTCAATGCCCGCATTAATCAGATTCTAGATTTGAGTCGCTTAGAAGCAGATATTAATCAGTTGGAAAAAGCACCAGTCGGATTTAAGCCGTTCCTGGACCGTCTATTGGGAAATTACGCCAGTACGTTTGAAGAAAAGGAATTGCAACTGGATTTGGATGTCCAACTGGATGCTGAGTTGCAATTGAATCTGGATCAAGAGAAATATGGTAATGTGGTAAACAACCTGTTGTCTAATGCCATTAAATACACACCTCAAAAAGGCCAGATATCGGTGAAGGCCTGGGAAGAAGACGCTAAGCTTAGACTAGAGGTTAAGGACACAGGAATCGGTATTCCGCCTGAAGACTTACCACGCCTGTTTAACCGATTTTATCAGGCTAAGAATGCCCAGAAGAACAATAGTTCGGGTATTGGTTTGGCCATTTGTCAGGAATTGGCCGTGCTGATGAATGGCAAGATTGAAGTGGAGAGCGAAATCGGAAAGGGAAGTGCGTTTACATTTTCAATTCCTTTTGAGGCAGTTGGTGCAGAAACTGCAGACGAAAGGCCAGTTGCAATAGAAGCAACAGAAACGCGCAAACAGAACACAGGAGCTATAGACTCCATTCTGGTGATTGAAGACAATGAAAGTCTACGCGAATTCATCAAAGACATTTTAAGTGACGATTTTAATGTAACGACTGCAGAGCATGGGCAAATCGCATTAGAAATGCTTAATGAAGCGACTGAACACAAAAAGAGTTTACCCAACTTAATTGTTTCGGATGTGATGATGCCGGTGATGGATGGGCTCACTTTTCTGGAAAAGATTAAGGCATCTGATAAGTTGCGTCACCTGCCGGTCATTATGTTGACGGCTAAGGCTAATTCACAGTCTAAGTTTGATGCGTTGCGAATGGGTGTGGACGATTACATGACCAAACCATTTGACGACAAGGCGCTCTTGGCGCGCATCCAAGGTTTGCTGCAAAATCAGAAAGACCGCTTTGCTTTTATTCAAACCGAAATAAGCGGAAGTGAAGTACCAACAGAAGCTGCTCAGGAAGAAGCTGTATTGATGTCGAAAGCGGATATGCAATGGTTGAAACAATTAGAAGAGCTGGTTTCTGAGCATCTAAACGACAGTGAATTTACGGTAGTGGATTACGCAGAAGCCATGCAAGTCAGTGAACGTCATTTTAGGCGGAAGCTTAAAAAATCTACGGGTTTAGCATTTTTTGAGTATATCCGCACAGCGCGTTTGGCTAAAGCACGAACCATGTTAGAATTAGGCGAGAAGGACACTGTTGCTGAAGTGGCCTATGCAGTTGGATTTGAAAACCCGTCCTATTTCTCAAAAGTGTTTGCTAAGGAGTTTGGACAAAAGCCTAATTTGGTTCGAGAGTTGAAATAGAGCAATAAAAAGCCGATGCATTGCATCGGCTTTTTTCATCTTACTAGTTGTTAATGCGAATGATTAACTCAGCATGGTCTTTTTTCATGATCAGTTCGTAGTAGAAAGGTTGATAACCCAAATCTTCAAATCTCCATTTTCTTGTGCATCCACTTATACTTGGGCGCACATTATAGCTGTATCCGTTTAAAAAATGTTGTCCTTCAAAATATTCAAGATCTACTGTGGTATAGATCATTGGAACTTGAGTAACAATAAATGCAGCAGTATCAGAATACTCAAATTGAAAGGGAATGTCAGTGCCAAGATCGGTGTTGAACACTCTGATGAGTGAAGAATCAAGATCTTCAGAAACCAGTAAATCCGTATTTGTTTGGGTATCTAAAAATCTAACTTTTAAATTTTTGATGTTTTGAATTTCGACTAGGGTTCCGCATTCTTTTTTACAACTTGTTAGGTTCAAAAAAAGTGCAATTGCAGCCAGTTTTACCAATTTCATAGCGTAGTTTTTTGAGTTTGTATTGTCTAAAACGCATTCTTTACTTTCAGATTGTTACCGTTCTTTATTTCTATCTTTAAGGAACTAATTTCCTAACATTATGAAAACTACCTTGCTATGTGCGCTTCTTAGTGCAGTTATGCTTCCTCAAAAGGATTTGCATCCCTATTTTAAGTATGTAGGACAAGAAGTATCTGAAGCTGATATTGAAGAAATTTTAGGTTCTGGTTATACCAAAGAGCGGACGAGTTATAAAAAGGATGGTATTGTAATTCGTGTTGACGATTACAAGCTAAAGCGCTCGACACCTGTAATTGAAATAGAAGAAATTTGGGTTTCAAATGCTTACCTCGCGTCCAAGGCCAATAAAGAAAACCCATTTTTGGGATTGACTTTAAAAATGACCAGAGAAGAATGTGTAGCTCATTTAAATACGCTTCCAGACTTTAAGGAAGTTACTGCAGGGTCTGATATGTA
>JAOARK010000450.1 GCA_025210575.1 Schleiferiaceae bacterium | reverse complement strand
GCTTTATAGGAGGAGTAAAAAGTAGAGGTGATTTGAATTTTAAAACGCCCACCCAAGGTTTAAGCCTCCTGTTACGGCAAGAGGAAAACCTTCTGCCATAACAAACGCATAGTGAGAAGTGGTTTTGTCTGAGTGATTGGAAAACCCAAAGCCAAAACCAAGGTGAACATCAATAACCAATTTGTCTGAAAACACCCATTGGTTACCAAAATTTACAACCAAAGCCCCCGAAGTAACATTATTGTAGAAGGTGTCTATTGTCAACCCTTGCTGCATGACATCAGTCTTTAAAGAGAATACAGATAAAATTGCCTCTGGTTTGATGTACGCGCCTTTTAACAAATGTGCATATCGCATTTTATTGAAATAATAAGAGGGGGAGGTTTTAAGTTTGTAGCCAGCTCTAAAGGACAAACCGAAGTCAGCATTCGGGTGGTATGTGGTCTGAATTTGATTTTCATCGTACTCAGAATAGAACTCGGAAGACTTATATCCTACTCCAATAACTCCTAATCCAAACTCCATGCTTCTATTTGGTTTTAATGATCGCTCATAATAGAAATCTAGATGGTTGTTTATTAATACCCCAATCATGTTAAAGGTTACCGCGTTCTTTTTTTGGTTTTCAAAGTATTCGGGACTTAAATCAATTTTATGCGTTTTAAACTTGACTACATCTCCATTTGCCATTTCAATTTTGAAGATTTTAGCTTTTTCTATAGCATATACAGGTGTGCTTTCATCGGTAGAAACATATTTCACTTCGCTTTCTCCAATTTCTAAAACTTTACATCTTAGAAAAGTTTCATCTTTAAGATGGATAACATCCTGACAAAAAAGTTGAATCCAAAGAAGTCCGGCAATAATGGTTAAAAGTGGTTTCATGGTTTGTGTGTTTTAATCCCAGCGCTGCCAATTGTCTTTTTTGCCTATGCTTAGGATTTCGGGTTTGCGAATAATTAAAACTAGGAAGATTACTGTAGGTACCAATATGGCCAAACCAATTTCAATGTTCGAGAAGAAAATAGCGGGCTGTAGTACTATGAAAGTTATAAAACCGGAAATAGCTCCGCCTAAATGTGCCTCATGTCCAATGTTATCGGCATTCCGGCTCATACCAAATATGGATATGGCAATGAAGAGTAGTCCAAAAAGCCATGCTGGTATTCCAATCGGGATAAAAAAGAAGTAAATTTTTTCCCAAGGAAATGGAAGTATAAAGGCATACAATATTCCGCTTACAGCTCCACTAGCACCTAAGGCACTGTAATAAGGCTGATCTTTTTTTAAGTAGAGTGCTAAAAGATTCCCTCCTAATAAACTCACAAAATAAATAACACTAAACTGCACTGCCCCAAAGTAATAGACCATTGTCCTTCCAAAGAAGAATAGCGTAATCATGTTAAATAATAGGTGCCCCCAATTGGCATGTAAAAAAGCCGAGGTAAAAAGCCGATAATACTGCTTTCCACTTAGGATGGCACTGACATTGAAGATATACTTCTGCACAAATTGTGGCTGATTAAACCCTTGAAGGGAGAATAGAACATTTGCTGCTATATAGAGGTAAACAATGTTATTCATTTAAAGTTTGCTTTCTGTGTTGAGAATAAGTTTTACGAGCCTTTTCCAGGAGCAATAATACTTCCCGTCTTTCCTGTTTCAGTTGGTCTACAAATTTGGGGCTTATCATTTGAAGCGAAAGATAGGAGCTCAGTTTTTTAAATCGGATAAATGCAGTACGGTATATCCACACAAAACCTCCGGAAAGGGGAAGACTTAAAGCGAAAAGAAGGGTGATCCATACTTGATTAAAGTAATAATGAACTCCCCAGATTTCAAGAAAGTAGAAGATCGGAATAATAAACGTTGCAGAACCCATAAGCAATGGTGCGCGATATTCAATGTCTTCTGGGATTTTTGAAATCAAAATGGATAAACTGATTGGAACGAAATGAGTGAAATATCCTAAAAGGAAAATTGGTAAACCCAATATGAGAGCGCATAAATATAGGAGCTGCAAGACTCTGGGTTGACCATTTAAGTAAGAATTACTTATTAGATTCTGACTCACTCGAACAGTCTCTGCCTTAGTATAATATGCATCTATTTTTTGTTCCAAGCTTTTATATTCTTCAGGAAGATGATCATGGAAATAAGAAATGGCTTTTGCTAAAGCGATTCTTATCTCCATTTCTGTTTTATTTTTTTCTCTTAATCGCTTATTCCCGATCCAGTAATCTGCATAGACTTTCTGTATCCTTCTTAAAAGTTCTTCTTTTTCAGGAGTATCGGCAATAACTAGTTGCTCTGCTAATTCCTCCTCAATTCTATGGGTTAAGGATCTAATGCCCGATTCTTCATCTTTCAAATATTCATCCTTGAAATCCGTAACATCTATCGGCTTATTAAAAGTGATCATCACTTTGCTTCTGAACTTAATTGCATCAGAATAATTGAGGGCTACGGTTTGAATTTTCAACCCTTCTTTAAATTGGGTTTTATCTGCAAACTGAAATGCAATTCGTGCTGTTCCTGTTTTAATTTCTCGAAGTTTAAACTCATAAAAGCTACTTCCTTCAGGAAAGATCATAAATGTGCCTTTCTTTTCAAGGTATTCTACACTTTTAGAAAAGTACTTCGTATTGTCTTGAACCTCACCAGGTCTTAGATCTTGCTTTCTGAATATGGGAATAACATGCATGTAGCTGAGAAAAGCAGCGAGGTATTTATTTCTGAAAATACCCGCATTCGCTAGAAACCCAACACGCTGCTTTACAAATGCTGCGATAAGCAGTGGATCCATAAAAGTGTTTGGGTGATTGGCGGCTATAATTAAAGGTCCTTTTCGAGGAATATTTTCTTTGCCCTCTACCACAATGCTTCTATAGAAAACTTGAATGGCTAACTGGACGATGGATTTGAGGAGGCTATATAACACGATATGAAAATAAAGTATCCTTTGTGATTTTTACAAATTGAGGATTAATACTTGTAAAAATCAATAGTTGAGTTACACGAATGTCACCTAAATTGTGGTAAAAATGAAAGTGTATCATGAGACATTTAGGGATTATTCTTTCTGTCTTACTTTTTGTACAGTTTCCCAATGCACAAGTTGTTTACAGCGGGGTATATTGCTCAATTGGAACAGGACTACATTTAATTTATTCTAAAGATCAGTTTTTGAGACTAATGGAAGAGTCTGGAATTGATAAGCCTTTGTTTTCTCATAATTATTATTCTAAGCAAGTGCCCATTCTAGATTTAAATGTAGACTACTTTTTTAACAAGAATCATGGGCTAGGATTACATTTTTCAAATGCCAATTCAATAAAGTTTAGTGGTGGCGGTCCGGGTTATATGAATTTTGACTTCAAAAGTAGCTTGTTGACTTTGTCTCCTATCTATGTTTTCAAGACTAAAAATCAAAGACACTTGTTTAAAGCTGGATTCTCGTATGGGTTACATTCTATAAAATCAGAAATATATAATCTCAATAATTTTAATGCTCAAGAAAGTCATGTTTTATCATCAACTAAGAGAAGTGTAGTGCTTGGAGGTTTGCTTTCTTATCACGTTGTAGTTGTAAACAAAGATTCCTTTTTCATGAATTTTAATTTAAAATGGCGCCCAATGGAAAGTGGAGAACTTGAGCCAATTCAAGCAGAATATGTACATGCCGTAACAAATGAACTTTATCAAGTTCGGACAAACCAAGGAAGCATTAATTTTTCATCTTTAACTATTGGTGCCGAAATCGGGATAAAGCTTATAAACAAATAGCAATGGTAGATAGTAGAATGTTATTCTTTTTAATCTTACTGTTATCCTCATTCATCGCTAAGGGGCAAAAAGATTCATTGCAAAAGCGCAAATGTTTCTTTTTTGATATTCAAATATTTTATCCCTTCAATACCGCAAAGGGAGATTTGGAAGAGTATATAAATGAAAAGGTGGTAACATCTTTAGGCTTAGGCTTTAAGTTTGACTATGAGTTTGAATCGCAACATAGTATTGGAATTAACCTGAGTCTATTTCAATTGGCAGACAAGTTTATTCTTTCAAGCGATGGTTTTACCGCAAGAAACAGCTTGATAGAAATAATAAGTGTTTCTCCAACTTATGGTTTAGCTTCGAGAAATAGAAAGGACAAGATCAATATTGGGCCAACAATTAACTTCCACTCAAATGGTCCCTATCAAGTAGAAAACAACCTTCTCTATGGTGTCACGTTCTTATATAACCGCTTATTGTTTCGATATAGAAATGACATGGACAACATAAAAATAGCAGGTATTAATTTTTTTGTTAGCGCTGTCTTAATGGAGAATCAATGGTCTAATTTTAATAATTCCCAATCAGGAAACTTAAAATTAAATACATCGTATTTAGGCATAGGTTTGTCCGCATCTATCTAGGTTAACTTTACTTCAATAGGCCTTTTTAACTCTAGTTCGAAAAACTATCTTTGCCGACCTTAAAAATTTCTTAAGTAGATGTTCGAGAATTTAAATGATCGCTTAGATAAAGCATTCCATATATTAAAAGGGCGTAACAAGTTAACCGAGATTAATATTGCAGAATCGGTAAAAGAAATTAGACGCGCACTTGTTGAAGCCGATGTTAGTTTTAAGATTGCCAAGCAATTTACCAATACCGTAAAGGAAAAGGCACTGGGTTCTGACGTATTGGTTTCTTTACAACCAGGTCAGTTAATGACCAAGATTGTAAGAGATGAAATGGCAAATCTCATGGGAGGTTCTGCTGTTGATATCAACTTAGATGGAAAGCCTGCCGTTGTTTTAATTGCTGGTCTTCAAGGTTCGGGTAAAACCACATTCTCATCAAAGCTCGCCAATTACCTTAAGCGTAAAAAGACCAAAAAAGTATTATTGGTTGCAGGTGATGTTTATCGTCCTGCAGCGATAGATCAATTAAAGGTACTTGGAGAGCAGATTGAAGTAGATGTTTTCACGATCCCTGGAAATACAGACCCGGTTAAGATTGCTGAAGAGGGTGTTGCTCATGCCAAAGCAAATGGTCACAATGTGGTTATTGTCGATACCGCAGGTCGTTTAGCTGTTGATCAGCAGATGATGAATGAGATTTCTAATGTAAAGAAAGCGATCAACCCAAGCGAAGTATTGTTTGTTGTAGATTCTATGACAGGTCAAGATGCGGTGAATACCGCCAAGGCTTTTAACGATGTTCTGAATTTTGACGGTGTTGTATTGACAAAGTTAGATGGTGATACTCGTGGTGGTGCTGCTCTTTCTATTAAATCGGTAGTAAACAAGCCGATTAAATTCATCGGTACTGGAGAGAAGATGGATGCACTTGATGTGTTCCATCCAGATCGTATGGCCGATCGTATTTTAGGTATGGGAGACGTAGTTTCTCTTGTTGAACGTGCTCAAGAGCAGTTTGACGAGCAAGAAGCGCGTAAAATGCAAAAGAAGATCGCTAAGAACCAATTTGGTTTTGATGATTTCCTAGATCAAATTGCCCAAATCAAGAAAATGGGTAACATGAAAGATTTGATGGGCATGATTCCTGGAATGGGAAAAATGATGAAGAACATTGATATTGATGATGATGCATTCAAAGGCATTGAAGCAATCATTCATTCAATGACTCCTGAGGAAAGAAGAGACCCGAAAATCATCAACGGAAGTAGAAGAAAAAGAATTTGTGCCGGTAGCGGAACTACTATTCAGGACGTTAATCGCTTAATGAAGCAGTTTGACGATATGAATAAGATGATGAAGATGATGCAAGGTGGAGGCGGTAAGGGCCGCATGATGAATATGATGCGAGGAATGCGTTAGTCTAAATTAAATTTGAAGACTAACTTTAAATCCTGAAATAACTAAAGACTTAACACTTAAAACTCTATTAAGATGCAGTTACTAGATGGTAAAGCCACTTCGGCACAGATTAAAGAAGAATTAGCTGAGGCTGTTGTTAAGCTGAAAGCTGAAGGCAAGAAAATACCGCACCTGGCAGCTGTTTTAGTTGGAGATGATGGAGCAAGCCGTACTTACGTAAATGCAAAAGTGGCTGCTTGCGAAAAGATTGGTTTTAAGTCTACCCTTGTCAGAAAGGAATCTGATATCACAGAGGATGAGTTGATGCAGGTTATCGATGACCTCAACAATGACGCTGACATTGATGGCTTTATCGTTCAGTTACCATTACCAGAACACATCGATGAAAATAAAGTAACTCTGGCTATTGCCCCAGAAAAGGATGTGGATGGTTTCCACCCCGAGAGTTTGGGTAATATGGTTTTGAGTTTACCAGGTTATTTACCGGCCACTCCAAATGGAATCATGGAAATATTAGGTCGTTATAACATTGAGACAAGTGGTAAAAATTGTGTGGTAATTGGTCGCAGTAACATTGTAGGTACACCTTTGTCTATTTTAATGAGTAGAAACTCAACTCCGGGTAATGCAACTGTTACTTTAGCTCACAGTCGTACGCAAAACTTAAAAGAAATCACACGTCAAGCGGATATTTTAATTGTTGCCATTGGCAAGCCAGAGTTTGTAACCGCAGATAT
>JAOARK010000449.1 GCA_025210575.1 Schleiferiaceae bacterium | reverse complement strand
CGTTGCAATAACGAAATCCCTTTGCGCTACCATAAGTTAAAGACTTACGGTAGCGCTTATATTTTCGTCATAATTTGAAACCTTTAAAGGCAATATTATCCTTTCAATACTCCATCAACAGACTTAGCCGTATCCAGCACCATGGTCTTAAAAGGCATCGGCTGCCAATTAAACGTGCGTTTTGTTTCAGAGATATCCGCGGCATAGGTTTTTCCCACATAAGGCAGCATCCCTTTCATTTCATCATTAAATAAGGCCAAAAGCTTTACCAAGAAATTTGGAACGATTCCAGTCCCGACTTTGTAGCCATTGTCTTTTAACTCTTCAGATATTTCTAAAAAGGCATGGCTCTTTTCGGAAGCTACCACAAAGCGTTGGTTGGCCGCCTTCTTGTTTTCTAAAGCTTCAACATGAATCTTGGCTACATCACGCACATCAGACATGTTAATACTGGCATTAAGCATTCTAGGCAGCTCGCCAGTCAATACACGTTTAAAGAGTGACATTGATTCTCCAGAAAGATCTCCTGACAATGTGGGTCCATAGACCGGCCCTGGGTGAATGGTGACCAACTCCATATCTGTATGTTGAACAAAGTCCCATGCGCTTTTCTCTGCAATAGTTTTGCTCTTTAAGTAAGCCGTTATGTTTTTCGCATCTACATCGGTCCAACTATTTTTAGTGATGTTGTTATCTCCTTTTAAGTCGCCCAACATAGCTACCATAGAAGAAGTGAGTACCACACGCTTAATGCTTGCCTTATGCGCAGCGCGCAGCGCCCTCAATGTTCCCTCTACAGCGGGTTTGATCAGCTCATTCTCATCTTTAGGTACTTTAGAAACAAATGGCGAAGCCACGTGCATCACAAAATCACAATCGGCTACTGCCTCATCCCAACCCTGATCCTCTAAAAGATTCAATTCACAAAACTCCAAATTGCCTTTGGGGTCAATATATTTCTTAATGGTGTCCTCTACCTTTTTCGCTTTTTTCAAACTGCGGATAGATCCTTTTACGACATACCCTTGTTTCAACAACTCTACTGCACAATGCAGTCCTATGTAACCTGATATTCCGGTGAGCAATACTTTTTTCATATCTTTTTTACTTTCATTTCGCAAGCAAAAATAAAACATTACTTTTGTTTTGCAAGTATTATTTTTGTTTTCATGAAAAACACGTTTCGTTGTAAATGCCCAATCACTTCGGCATTAGATATTATAGGAGATAAATGGTCGCTCGTGGTGATCAAGCAAATGCTATTTGAAGGTAAGTCTACATTCAAAGACTTCGTTGAAAGTCCAGAAGCTATTGCGACTAACATTTTAACCGCGCGCTTAAAAATGCTGGAGGAGTTTGGCATTGTGAAAAAGGAAAAGCATCCCACCAACAAGAAAACCAAGATCTACATCCTTACCGAGAAAGGTCTTGCCTTTACTCCTATGTTATTAGAGCTTACTTTATGGAGCAGAGATAATATTCAGGAGTTCAATCCGGGTTTGAACATTGACTTTAATCTAGAGCAAGTTGAAAAAGACAAAGCAAAGGGAGCCCAATACGTTATTGATCACTACAACGATTTTAAAAACCAACTGTTAAGCGCTTAAACGCAACAATCAGTCATTCATCATAAAGATTTTTTCGCTGGGGTGTAATAAATTCTGAAATTGGCCACTAACCCATAAAAACAACTTGTGAGCAGCGATTTCTACACCTCATTTATTGTCCCTTATGCGGCTATCATCATTAAAATCTGCCGGGCGTACACCAACACCCAAGAAGATTTTGAAGATTATTACCAAGAAGTGTGTTTACAGATCTGGAGAAGCAAAGACAACTTTCAGGAGCAAGCACAATGGTCAACTTGGGTGTACCGGATCTCTTTAAATGTATGCCTCACCTTACTGAAGAAAAAGAAAAGCACGCATCAAAGCTTTGCGTCTGACGCTCTGCCTGACGAGGTTATGGAAGACAGTCGCGCCTTTGATGATGAATCGCTTAACCAATTGTATGGCGCCATAAAGCAATTGTCTGAAGTAGACCGAGCCGTCATTTTACTCTATCTAGAAGAGAAGAGCTATCAAGAAATTGCCGAGATCATGGGAAGTAACACCAACAACATTGGTGTAAGAATTAAACGCATTAAAGAACGATTAAAGAAAATATTAGATGGAAAATTCAATTGAAATGATTTGGAAAAAGGGCTTTTTAAATAGCGATGCACTTATCGCGCCTAAACTCAACAATTTGTACAATCAAAAATCTCAAAACATTGTAGAGAAACTAAAACGAATGTTTAAAGTGAACCTCTACGCCATTTTAGTTTTTGCCACATTGAGCACAGGCCTCTATGCAGCCCTCGGAGTTCCAATTGCAGGACTATTCATATTCTCATTATTAATGGTGGTTAGCTGGAGAAGCTATCAAACCAGTAAGACATTAAGCAACCTTGATAATAGCATAAACAGCTATGAGTACTTAAAGTCATTTAACCAATGGATTAATGATGCCATAGAGAAGAATACTAAAATCATGCGCGTATTTTATGGACTTATTTTTCTGGCCTCGCTTATGCCTATTGTGCATGCTATTAAAGCTGGCGAGGTTACCAATGCAGCAATGCAGAATTCTGGCTTACATCTCATTTATGGTATCCCAACAATTGGTTGGGTTGCCGCATTAACGATTGCCTTACTCATGTTCGCTTTTGGCGGAAAGATTTATCGTTGGGACGTAAACATTGTTTATGGCAGTACGTTCAAAAAGTTGGAAAGTATCATCATCGAAATGGAAGAATTACGCAAAGGAGAATAATCTCTATTTAGATAAGCGGTCAGTGAATTGGCTGCTTATCTTGCTTCTCTCATAAAATAGCTCTTGCCATACCATGGCCGTAAAAAAATCTAAACGCATTTTTCAAATTCTCCTCCTTACGGGGACTGCCATTTCTTTGTTTTATGTGCCATGGGTGCTACTCAAGATCTGGTTCTCGCCTTTACCCGACACTGTTCAGGAGCAAATGGAAACTGCATTAGATTACGATTTTGCAGGTATGATTGTTTACGTAGACAAGGTAGGTGAAGCTCCCGTCAGCTACGCTGCAGGGTTACATGAAAAAAGCAGCAATACTCCCGCAAGGCCTGATGCTTTGTTCAAGATTGCGAGCATTAATAAATTGTACATCGCTACTGCTATTACTAAGCTGGCCAGTGACGGTCGTCTTTCATTAGACAGTTCATTAGCTTACTATTTTCCGGAATTAATAGGTAGGATTGAATATGCAGAAGAGATCACCATCCGCATGATGGTGCAGCATCGCAGCGGCATCCCCAATTATACTAACGTGCCAAACTATTGGGGAAACCCTAAAGAAAGCAATCAAGAAAATCTAGAACTCGTTTTAGATCAACCTGCCAGCTTTGCTCCCAACACCAGCTATGAATACAGCAATACTAACTATTTGCTTTTAGCGGAAACCATGGACCGCGTTTTAGGGTATCCAAATTTTCAATTCATACAAACTGAGATTCTCGATCGACTTGATTTAAAAAACACCTATCGCTCCATTCACGATGTGGATATGCAAAATGTAATGAGCGGATATCACATTGGTCATCCTTACGATTTAAAAGGAGACGATGTGGGTATGGTGGCCACAGCAGAAGATGTTGGAATCTTTGTTCGCGCCCTGAATGATGGCTCTATCTTCGATGAGGGAGAAAAAGAAATCTACACTTCCATTTACGAACTTGAACATACGGGCCTCGTTCCCGGCTACCAAAGCATCGTCCGTTATCATGAAGATATAGATGCAGTAATAGTGCAATTCATGAATACCACAAACTTTGAAGGGTACCATTGGAATATTTCAGAGATGGTTTACAATAGAATTGTAAAGATCATCAAAGAAAACCCTTAATCTCACTTTTCAGCCGAGCTCAACTACAGTTTATTATTCTTATTTAGCAACTTCAAAACAATCCGTATGAAAAGAATTCTATTCAGCG
>JAOARK010000042.1 GCA_025210575.1 Schleiferiaceae bacterium | reverse complement strand
TAAGGCCCATTCAATCTCTGTAGGCCAATCATTTGCTGCGGCCTTCTCTTTCATTTCTGCCACAGGTGTAGCTAAATCTGGTGTGAATGGCCCATTTAAATGTGGAGATAACTCGTCCAAATTTATTTCGATAACTTGATCAAAATACTGTTCAGGATGCGCATAGACTTCATCATCGCCAGTTAAATGTTCCGCAATACCGTCCGCAAGATCAACTACATCCTGTCGACCTGTTGCAGCTAGATATCTTCGCATGGAATCGTCATACCCAAAGGTAGAAGTTGTAGCGCCAATCTCAGCTCCCATGTTACAGATTGTTCCTTTTCCAGTAGCGGATAAGTTCTTAGCGCCTTCACCAAAATATTCCAAAATTGCACCAGTACCTCCTTTTACGGTAAGAATACCAGCCACCTTTAAGATTACATCTTTAGAGGCAGTCCAACCATTTAGTTTTCCAGTCAATTTTACGCCAATGAGTTTAGGGAATTTCAATTCCCATGGCATTCCAGCCATAACATCTACTGCATCTGCACCACCAACACCTATAGCTACCATCCCGAGACCTCCTGCATTTACGGTATGGCTATCGGTACCGATCATCATTCCTCCTGGAAATGCGTAATTCTCCAACACTACTTGATGAATAATTCCCGCTCCAGGTTTCCAGAAACCAATCCCATATTTATTGCATACCGATGACAAGAAGTTAAATACCTCGTTGTTTTTGTTCAATGCTTCTTGTAAATCTTTATCAGCTCCTAGTCGCGCCTGAATTAAATGGTCTGCATGAGTAGTAGAAGGCACGGCTACTTTCTCTTTTCCAGCCTGCATAAATTGCAATAGCGCCATTTGTGCAGTGGCATCTTGCATTGCCACTCGGTCGGGAGCAAAGTCTACGTACGACTTACCACGTTCAAAGGCTTCATTTGGAATTTCATCCCATAAATGGGTGTATAATATTTTCTCTGTTAAGGTAAGCGGCTTGTTTAAAAGCTTACGAGCAGCTGCCATTCGTGATGGATAGCGCTCATAAACTCTTTTAATCATATCTAAATCAAAAATCATATCTATTGAGTTTTCATTCTATTCACTATTGGATTCCTTAAAAATAAGAAGCTTAAATATTTAAGAATTGGAAAGAGATAGAAAATAGTGATGATATGATAATCAGGCTTAAATTACGAACCTGTACCTGTTTAAATGTGATCATGGTATACTTTATGTATAAGTCTATGTACATGAAAAAAAACTACCGATTCTTATTCTTTATGATGACTCTTTTGCTTCTTAACTCAGTTGAAGCAAAAGTGATTACCGGGAAAGTGTTTTATGCCATTGATCATTCACCTATTGAAGGAGCGAGGATTTATGCGAGGTACAGTTCTGATACTGCGGTTACAGATCGTAACGGTTGGTTTGAAATTCAGATTGATTCATCCTATTCTGAAGTGCTTGGGATCTATGCGGATCATTGTGAGTATGGATCTATTGATGTGAAGAATAGATGGCATGTAGAACAAACTCTAAAACTTTCTAAAATAGAAATGGAATGCATGGTTGTCAGGGCAGAGGTTAGTCTAAGGCCCGGAACTCGCGATGAAATCTTTAAAATCATCAAACACTCTAGGAGAAATTTAATTCCTTGGCAGGAGGAAATATTCGAGCAAATAGAATATCCGCAGATTTTGCTTGAGATGGGCATTCAAGGAAAAGTATACTATGAATTTGATCTATTGCCCAATGGTGAAATACAAAACATAGCACTAAAAAAAGGCATTTTCAGAGAGTTGGATTTGCGGATTCTCCAATTGATTACTCAAAGCAGATCCATGACTGAAGAGGAATATGCGGGACTAGGTTTGAAAGAGAAGTCATACACAAAAAATTGTGTCTTATGTGTGCGTTTTATGTTAACGCATGAATAAAAATCCCCCGCCATTGGCGAGGGATAAAAAATCTTAAATCAAAAATTTAAAATTATGCCATTACAAGCTTTTTGGTTGAAGGCTTGAACTTTGTCAATGTAATACCTTCAACAGCTTTTTCGTATTCGTCAATTGTTGGGGTTCTACCCAAAATGGTAGACAGAACCACCACTGGAGTAGAAGACAATAAAGACTCTCCTTTTTTCTCGTTAGAATCTTTTACCACACGGCCTTGGAATAGGCGAGTAGATGTAGCCATTACAGTATCTCCTGGTTCAGCTTTTTCCTGGTTACCCATACACAGGTTACAACCTGGACGCTCTAAGTAAAGAATGTTCTCGTATTTCTTGCGCGCTTCCCCTTTTGGTGCATCATCGTTAAATACAAACCCTGAGTATTTCTCAAGAACTTCCCAGTCGCCTTCTTCTTTTAATTCGTCTACAATGTTGTAAGTAGGAGGAGCAACTACCAATGGCGCATTGAACTTAACTTCACCTTGTTGTGCTTCTACGTTCTTTAACATCTGCGCCAAGATCTTCATATCGCCCTTGTGTACCATACAAGAACCAATAAAACCAAGATCTACTTTTTTGTCGCCACCGTAGTAAGAAAGCGGACGAATAGTATCGTGCGTATAACGCTTAGAAACGTCATCGTTGTTTACATCTGGGTCAGCAATCATTGGCTCAGCAATCTCGTCTAAGTCAACAACCACTTCTGCGTAATATTTCGCATCTGCATCTGGCTGTAGCGCTGGCTTGTCACCAGTTCTAATTTCTTCGATGCGTTTGTTTGCCTGGTTAATTAGGCCTTGAAGAACGTGTTTCTCGTTATCCATGCCTTTCTCGATCATGATCTGGATTCTGCTTTTCGCGATCTCTAAAGATTCGATTAACGTCTCGTCTTCAGAAATACAGATAGAAGCTTTTGCTTTCATCTCTGCAGTCCAGTCTGTGAATGTAAAGGCTTGATCAGCGGTAAGCGTACCTAAGTGAACCTCAATGATTCTACCTTGGAAAACGTTTTCGCCACTGAATTGCTTCAACATTTGTTGCTGTGTAGCGTGCACTACATCACGGAAATCCATGTATCCGCGCATGTTTCCTTTAAAGGTAACCTTGACAGATTCTGGAATAGGCATTGAAGCCTCGCCCGTAGCCAATGCTAATGCAACTGTACCGGAGTCAGCACCAAAAGCCACACCTTTAGACATTCTTGTGTGCGAGTCACCACCAATAATGATGGCCCAATCGTCTACAGTAATGTCGTTCAACACTTTGTGGATTACATCCGTCATAGCGTGGTATTCTCCCAATG
>JAOARK010000448.1 GCA_025210575.1 Schleiferiaceae bacterium | reverse complement strand
GGAGTTCAAGTAAACAATGGTGAATTGCATATAGACCCCGTCATACTTGATTCGCATGAACTTTTAGATAAAACAGAAAAGCTAAACTTCATTAACGTGAAGGGAGAACGCGTGAGCAGGATGATACATCCGGATGAGATGGCGTTCACCTACTGCGGAACATTGTTCACCTATGCAAAATCCAACAAGTCATCAGTAAATGTTGCTATGGAAAGTGGTGAGGTATTAGAAATGGAGGGCATGGTAATCAATGTGGGAATTAGTAAAGAAATATTTTCTCGAAGCGGAGCGGTAAGAGAAGTGCACGTAGAATATCCTATTCGATGAATCAAATAAAAAGAACAATTCAAGTTTGTGCCTTGGTGCTAAGCTTTCAGCTCCATGCACAAATCTCGGTAATCGATTTTTCCTCAAACCTTCACAATTTTAACGGGTTCAATGGAGCAGGGTTTGCCAAAGATGTTGACCCAACAGATGCTTCTAATCCGGTAGGTAAAATCACCAATATTGGTGGAGTTTGGGAAGGTGTAACAAACAATCTTCCTGTGGATGTGTTTTTGGATTCGATTAAAGCCGTGACTTTAAAGGTTTATAAGTCTGACAGCAGTCCAACAACTATCATATTAAAATTCAGAGATGCTGCACAACCAAATGAAGTAGAGGTGCATCAATCATTTAATACAAGTGGTTGGAATACGCTCACTTTTGATTTCACTCAAGCGGTTATTTCTGGTACGGGTACACCCATAAATGCTGAAGGTGGGTATAGCAAAGTTGATATTTTCATTAACGGTGGCAACGCAACACAGGGCATCTATTATATCGATGATTTGACCTATCCTAACTACGAATCAGCTAATAGCCTAGATGTAATTTATAGCAATCTGGTGTATGCCGATGAGTTTGGCTACCTCGGCCCAATAGATACTAGCGCTTGGTTTCCTGAAGAAGTGCCTCCCAATCCTTTTGGATGGTTTAACAATGAGAAACAGCATTATACGGCTAGAACGGATAATGTTTACCTCTCTAACGGTACATTGAAGATTATAGCTAAAAAAGAAACCTACAATGCCTATGGTTTGACTTTAGATTATACTTCCGCTCGATTGAATTCTAAATTCAGTTTTAAATACGGTCGTATAGATGTTCGTGCAAAAATACCTCAAGGTGATGGCACATGGCCCGCAATCTGGATGTTGGGCACTTCGTATGGCAACAACTGGAATGCTCAAACTATACCCTGGCCGGCATGTGGCGAAATAGATATCATGGAGCACTGGGGGAACGATGCCGATAAAATTCATGGTAGTATTCATAACCCTTCCAGCCATGGTGCAACAGTAAACAATCAAAGGATTTATGACGAAGATGTTTTTAATACTTGGCACGTTTATTCGGTGAATTGGTCACCAAATCAAATCTCGTTTTTGATGGACGGCTTCCTGTATTACACGTACAAACCTGATGTAAAGAATGCGCAGACTTGGCCGTTTGATGATCCTCAGTTTATTTTACTAAACGTTGCTATGGGAGGCATTTACCCTATAGACCCCGGCTTTGTTCAAAGTCAAATGGAGATTGATTATGTGAGGGTATATCAGAACGTAAATATTGGGATAGAAGAAGAAAATGAGCTGATCAATATTTCAATATACCCAAATCCAACTTCAGGAGAATTGAATATTAAAGCGGGTGAGCCAGGTGAGTTTAAGGTTTATGATGTTTTAGGAAAACACGTTTTCACCCAGGAGATCACCCAGGTAGGAAATACAAGAATTCAATTACCAAAGATGCCTCAAGGCCTATACGTATGGAACTTTGACACGAAAGGGAAATCGGCTTCTGGGAGATTACAAATAGTGCATTGAAAGTAAGACATGATTAAAAATTTATTTAGAAAAATATTCTTTGCCACAGTAGTCTTCATGACTGTATTTCAACTCAATGGCCAAGTTGTGAATGTGGGCAGTGGTAGTTACACCAAGACTTTCCCGGGTGTTGATGCTGCTGGAAGAAATGGATATCCATCTGGAACGCCTTTTACAATAGGTACAGCAGCTACTAAACCTGTACCGACTAATGACTGGTGGTCTCACAAAGTGAAAAACAGTCATTCTGATAACCTCTTTAATTATCCGTTCACAATGAAATCTAAGAACGAAGGTTTGGTTGTGACGTATATTCCGTGGGGTGTAATTGACAATATAGAACCCGTTATTGTGGGGGTTTCTAATTTAAACGCTACAGCTGCAAATGTTTCAGATTTTTCTGATTGGACGGTGACTATGGATTGGACGAGTGGAGCCAATCATTTTACGGCCACAACAGGCATTGGAATGCCCTTCATCTATTTTCATAAAGACTCATCGGACTTAGCACAGGTTACGATTAACCAAGGTACGGTTACCATTAGTAATGAAATGCTCATAGTTGTGGATGCTCGTAATAACGCTGACTTTGCTATTTACGCACCCGTAGGGAGTACTTGGAGTCAATCAGGGAATGTTTACACGTCTACTCTAAATGGGAAAAATTATTGGTCTTTAGGATTCATTCCTTTAAATGCCAGTAATGTTACCACCGTTGTAAATCAATACAAGAAATATGCTTACGTGTTTCCTCAAAATACGCATACTTCATGGAGCTATAATGAGAATACAAGTAAAGTTACCACTGATTTTACGGTGACCACAGATGTTAAAGAGGGTTCAGATTCTTTAATGCTGTTGGGGTTATTACCACATCACTGGGATAATCTGGCGAACACTCCAACTTTTACAGGTAATACTTATCCAACTGTAAGAGGAGAAATGAAAACTCTTGAGACGAATGCCTTTACTGTTGAAAATACCTTTTATGGCATTCTTCCAACTTTGCCTTATTTGGATTATTACAGTTCTGGATTTAATCCAGCAGAGCTAAGTAACAAAGTGAAACTTCTGGAGAATGATGCCTTAAATACTTGGACGGATTCTTATAACGAAGGGCAAGAAATGAATCGTCTGATTCAAACTGCCAGAATAGCGGAGCTAACGGGAGATACAGTTGCTTTTAACAAACTCCGATCTAGGGTAAAGGATAGATTAGAAGACTGGTTAAAAGTACAATCCAATGAAGTAGCATTTTTATTTTACTACAACCAATCTTGGACAGCCCTATTGGGTTATCCTGCAGGCCACGGTCAAGACATTAACATTAACGATCACCATTTTCATTGGGGTTACTTTATTCATGCAGCATCATTTTTAGAACAATTTGAACCCGGTTGGGCTCAGCAATGGGGCGGAATGATAGATCTTCTTGTTCGCGATGCAGCAAGCCCAAATAGAAACGACAATCTTTTTCCATTTCTCAGAAATTTCAGCCCTTATGCAGGCCATTGCTGGGCGAACGGTTTTGCATCCTTCCCGCAAGGAAACGACCAAGAATCAACTTCTGAGAGTATGCAATTCAATTCTTCGCTCATCCATTGGGGATCCGTTACTGGGAACGATTCCATACGAGATTTGGGTATCTACTTATACACTACGGAACAAAGCGCAGTTGAAGAATATTGGTTCGATCAGCACCAAAGGAATTTTGGTCCGAATCAACAGTACAGTTTGGTTTCTCGGGTTTGGGGAAACAGTTATGACAATGGAACATTTTGGACGAATGACATAGAGGCTTCTTATGGTATTGAGCTGTATCCAATTCATGGAGGTTCGTTGTATTTAGGTCATGACACCAACTATGTAAATACACTTTGGAACGAAATTGAACAGAATACTGGGATATTAACGAATGATCCCAACGTGAATTTATGGCATGACGTGATGTGGAAATACCTTTCCTTCATCGATCCAGTAAAAGCTTTAGCACTTTACGATTCTTACCCTAATAGATCTTTAAAATTTGGAGTTTCTGATGCGCACACTTACCACTGGTTACATGGTATGGATGTATTAGGTGTAGTTGACGTTTCTATAACTTCCAACCATCCTTTAGCGGCAGCATTTAATAACAATGGTGACATTACCTACGTAGCTCAGAACTATGGCAATACGAGTAAAGTTGTTAATTTTTCAAGTGGGTACAGTTTAACTGTGCCGCCTCATACTTT
>JAOARK010000447.1 GCA_025210575.1 Schleiferiaceae bacterium | reverse complement strand
CAGTATACACCATACCAAAACCAAGGCTTTGTCTGGTGTCAGCCATAATGATCGGAAAGAACATCCCTGTATCGAATTGTAGTCTAGGTTTAGGTTGAATTATTGAATCAGCACAATTACACTCTAGATTAATAACAGCGGGTTTTTGATTTGAAATTTGAATGATGCTATAAATTTCTAATTCTAAGTTCTGTTTGGCAATGAGATAGCCTGTCATTGCCATGTTTAATCTTGTTAAAGAGGTGTTTGTAACATAATTGTCGTATTCTGTAATTGAGTGTTGGATCATTCTTCCCATTCTTTTCCCTACTGATTTTGCCTGATTGTCAACAGCGTTAAACAAACGTTCAAGCGCATTGTCTTGGACTGATTCTGGGAGGCTATCAATACTTTTGACAGCTAAGATCATCGCTCTTATTTTGTCTAATTCTTGTTGAAATGAAACCTCGAAAGCCAAAGGCTCATAGATTATTTCTTTTTCATTTTTTAAACGCTGAATGATCTTAACCGATTCTTCTATTGACTCTGGAGGATTACTGATGTTCTCATCTTTGAAATAGACTTTCAAAAGTTCTTCATCAAACTTTTTTAGGATTAAAAAGTCTTGATCTTTTGCTAAACTATCTTCTAACCGCTCAAATCTCAGTATATAATCTTCAGATGCAATTTCTACTGAATCAGCCCATTTGTTTGAAACTTTTCGGAATGCCTTTATGTGCTTTTCGGCTCTATCCATACGCTTCTGAAGCGTATCAATTTCTATAAGTACTTGATTTAAAGTGCTTTTCAATTCGCTGTATTGGCCCGAACAGCTAAAAGTATAGGTGAAAAAGAAAATGTAAATCAATTTTTTCATCTTCTTTTACTTTGGTTTAGCTCTTCTTCAAGATTCTCAATCCTTTTATTTACTTTTTCAATAGCGTTTATAATTTCATCAGTTCTATCAGTGTAACCCACTTTATCTTTTAACTCTTTGAGTGTAACGTTCAATTTTTTCAGCTCTTCTTCAATCACTTTTGTATCTGTAATAAAGAGAGCAGTGTCTAGATTCTCTATGGTTACATTTTGATTATAAATAGCGGTATCTGATTCATAGGTTACGCTGTAATCATAATTGTAGGTTCCCCCGTTACCTCCAGCACCTATTCCAAATAAAGAAGCCTGTGTCTTAAACGATTTTTCTTCAATGGGCTTGAGCATAGGAACACAGAAAACGATCAAAGCCATTATACACAAGTGAATTCGTTCTTGATTTGACTCGAAAAGGTTTTCTTGCTCTTCAAGTGACTTGTCTTCCATTGCTCCTAACTTCATAATTGAAAGCAATAAGGCGTTAAAAAGTAGCACTGCAAAAACAAGTACATACAGCCATTGTATGTTTCTGAATAATGCAATAAGCTCATTACTCAGCCTTTTCTCTTCCATATATCTTAGAATCTTTAAGCGTTCATAGGTTTGATAAACCCATTGACTGCTATAGACTCCACACTCTTTATTTTTTAACTGTTGATTAATTATGGTGCAATGATTATTTTTTTCTATATCAATTAAACTTGAAATTTCCTGCAGTAGTTCGTTGAGTGAATTCAGGTTTTTGGTATTGGTCTTATTTAATTCATGATATTCTTCAATCTTCTGATCAAATAAAATCAAATAGCTTTCCATACTTTTCGCATAGTTTCGAACCTGATCAAAACTTGTAGAGTACTCTATTTCCTGCATGTAATGATCGAGGTCGTCTAAATAATTAAGTGCTTCATCAACTTCATCAATTTTTTCATGAACATCACCCTTGTTAAGGTATATACTCCTTTTATTCAAGTCGTTCGACAAAAAATTGAAATAAAAGAATACACCAATGACCATAAAGATGAGAACAAAAAATGCATTGGGAATGGTCATAGATTTCTCATTGAATCGTGAATTGAACAATAAGTATCCATTTAAAGTGGTCAGGATAGCAAGTAAAAATAAGGTAGACACGGTCATAATAATATCAGGCCAACGACAGATGTTACCAAAGACGAATAAAACAATGAGACAAATAAATATGCCCCACGACAGAATTAATTTGCTTCTTCGATGCTCTCTCACGTACCTATTAATAAACACATGTTGTACAACCCCTAAGATTAAAATGGGTATGACTGGATAAAGAGCGAGTAGCCAATCAATTTTTTTAGCTTCTGCGTGATGCCCTTCTGATACCAGCATGACCAGAATGGACTGAAAAGAATAGATTGAAGCAGCTACACCTAGAATTAGTGCTATTACTTCTTTTAAGAATTCGGTAGCTTTCAATGGTTTGGATTTCAGAATTTATTACATCTCTAACTTAAAATTGTAGTCAAGCGAGTGCTTACCCGAACCATAGAACAGGAAGAATACTGCGGCAAGTAGAGCAATTATCGCTTGCCAAAGGTTTCCTGGAATCATATCACCAACGAAATTTATGATTACCGCACCTAACAAAATAGGAAGTTGTACAATGATAGAGAGGCGCGTTAAAAACCCCAACATTATTAAAAGTCCACCTAACATATGCCCAAGGGCTATGTAATGTACTAGAAGCATTGAAGACCCGTACGTGTCAATTGGGCTTATGATTTGCACTAAAGATTCTGTTTGATTTATGAAGTCAATTCCTTTGATAAAAAGAAAGGCTCCCAGAAAAACCCGTAAGGCGTCTGTTCCGTAATTGGTATGGGCATTTGCCCATTTGTTGAGTTGAGTAATTGTTTTCATGGTATGCACGTTAGGAATTATCCTACAATTTACAATTTCTTAACATTAAAAAAAATTTATGCGGAAGTAGGGGTGTTTTTAGCGCGAGTTGTCATAGCTACAACTAAACATAAATAGAAATGAAATTCTTAAAGACACTTATTGCGACTGTAATCATTTTCAATCTGGCTTCATGTGAAAAATCGGGTAACTGTATTTCAGGAAATGGAGAACAAAGAGAAGAGCTAAGAAATCCTGGGGCATTTACAGGAGTTGAATTAAAGATTCCAAGTTCTGTGAAAATCATAAACGGTAAAACAAACTCTATTACAATTAATGCTCCTTCCAATATTATTGGACACATTAGTACTTATGTAATTGGTTCTACTTTGTTTATAGAAAACAAAGACAACGTATGTATTAAAAATGGAGAATCACAAATTAGCATAGAAGTGGTAACTCCAAGTTTGGATAAAGCCTTAGTTCAGGGCAGCGGAACCATATTCAGTTCAGACTCGCTTTACGCACCAAATCTTATTATAGGAACTGATGGAAGCGGAAATGTTAGGATGGAACAGGTTTATACCGAAAATTATGCAGCACGCATTTCTGGTTCAGGAGATATTTATATCGCGGGACCTCTGCAGGCCGATAATGGTGAAATCAGAATTTCAGGTTCAGGAGAAGTTGTATCAGATCAATTGAAAACAAATGATTCATACATTGAGATTAGCGGTTCAGGTGACGTATGGGTAGAAACGGTTAGCTCTTTAGATGTTAAAATTTCAGGTAGCGGTACAGTTTACTACAAAGGTTCACCTGCAATTACCTCAGAGATTACGGGGTCGGGGGCCATCATAAAGCAGTAATTCAATGATAAGCCCTTCAATTCTTGGAGGGCTTATAAGTTTATTCTTATCCCAGCGCTAAAGCCATACGACAGCTGGTAGAAATAATTCCCTTGCGTGCCTTCTTCTAATGGATCAGTTATTAATGAAATATTGGGTCTACCGCTGTCTTCATTTAAATAATCGGTGATATAACCATTGTAATTTAGGGTGCCGAAGAATGCTAACCCTGCAAGATTTACCGCTAAACCCGCTTTGGCTCTTCCAAGGATACTCACATCATTTACCCAAGGGTTTTCGGTAATATGAAATGCTTCAACCTCTAAATTAAATGCCAGAGGACCCACAATTTTAAGATCGGTACCAATTCCATACCCTAATCTGTATAAAGGTTCTTCTGGTTTTACAGCTGCTCCAGCTTGTAAATAACTATATAAATGT
>JAOARK010000446.1 GCA_025210575.1 Schleiferiaceae bacterium | reverse complement strand
TGAGAAGGTCTAGGATCTCATTGGCCTTCATGCTCTCAGGAATGAACAGTACTGGCCTTAATATACTTTTGAGATTTGTAGGTTTTTTAAAGAGCTCAAATGCGTGAACATAACCTATGATATGATCTACATTGTCTCGATAAACCAGAATTTTAGAATAGCCCGATTGAATAAACTGCTTCTTTAAATGCTTTACACTTTCGGTTTCGGCAATGGTTTCCATTTCAGTACGAGGAATCATAAATTCCCTCGCTTTCTGCTCTGAGAAATCGAGCGCATTTTTGAAGATCTCGATTTCATGATCTACCTCTTCTTCATAATCCGGATCCGTTTTTTCTTCAATGTAATGATCTAAGTCAACCTTAGAAAAAACAGGAGTTCCTTCTTCTGGATTTGATTTAAAGAATGTTTTTAAAATGAAATTACTTATTCCATTTACAAATGAAGATAAGGGGTAGAGAATGATGTAAAAGAACATCCCTGGAAGCGCAAAACGTTTAAGAGATTCTTCAGCACGAGCTCTGAAAATGGCTTTCGGTAAAAATTCTGCAAAGAATAAGATGAGTATTGTTGAAACGAAAGTTTCTAAAAAGAGCCAGATATAGGGAGAGATCCTTATGTCAAAATAGGGCACCATGACCTCATGCATCATCTGTCCATAGAACACCAATGCTATGTTGTTTCCAATCAATAGGGTTGCAATAAATTTCCCGGGATTTTTTACCAGATAACTGATAATCCCATAAGGAAAAATACCCTTCTTGTGCTGTAATTCGAGGTGTAATCGATTGCTTGAAATAAAGGCGATTTCCATGCCTGAAAAGAAGGCTGAAAAAATAAGGGCGAGTAAAATGGCAAGCCAATGGCTCATCTAGTCTTTGTCCTGGTTTCTGCTAATGTAACGAAATCGCTGTCTCTTTCTAAAGAAATACATAAATGTAGCTAACGCACAAAATGCGGCAAACAAGTAAGAGCGGTTACGGTCAGTTTCCCAACTGTATACTACCTCTACAACACTAATTGCAGCGATGGCCAACCACATGATTTCAACAAGGCGCATAAAGCCGCTAATTTTCTTCGGTTTCATTTTCTTCTAATTCTTCGTCAATATCTATGCTACCGCTAGAACCGGTAATCTTCCATTTGCTAAAATTCTGGTCAGCTTCAAATCCTTCACCGGTTAGGATGCTTTCTGGAGTGATGATCTTTACAAATTGTGTGGAGTAAATTAATTTTTGGTTTTGATCCCAGATCAATTCTTCTGAGTTTAATTCTTCCTTTTTGCTGTTAATCACTACCACATTTCCTCGGGCTTCCCAAAGGTTTTCATCTGGTAGGAACTTGGCGTAATTGGCTTTTAGAAAAGCTTCTTGCTCTCCAGAACGCGTATAAAAATTTACCTGAATTCCTTTCGGAAACTCTATGTAGGCAGGTTCTACATCTGTAAAATCTAAGGCTTCAGCAGCTTTGATGTCAATCTGCTTTCGGGCAGAATCGCTGTATTCGTAGTGTACGTTATATTGTAACCTCAAAGGGAAATCAGTGGTCTGAGTCAACTCATGCACTTCTTTGACATCATTGGTACATGCTTGAATAAAAAAAGCGATGGTAAAAAATACCACCGCTGTTTTAATATGTTCTAAAAGCTGTTTTATCATTTATAAAACTTAACCGTAACGGTCTCGTTGATCCAACAGCCCAAAGTTATCTTATTTCCTTCAACATAACCTAGGTTAAAAGCAATAGACTTGTCCGGTACACCTTTTTTGTACGCGTTGATCAAGTTATTTGCCTTTGTTGCTAATGCTGGCTCTATGCTTTTGGCTTTAGCACACATGTTGATTGCAGCCCAATAAACTGCTTTCTTCTCAACAACGTCTTTACCACATTGACCATCTGCACTACCATATACTTGTGCTAACACTAAATAAGGCTGTCCCCAGTCTGTTTTAGTTTTTGCTGCATCAAGACAAGCTCTTTTAGCACTCGCAAATTTGCCCATCTTTCTGTAAGACTCAGCTAAACCTAAAAGGTCTTTTCCTTTTTGTTCTGGATCTTGCTCAAGCTCGATGGCTTTAGAGTAATACTCGCTAGATTTTGTGTAATTTTTCTCTTTAAAGAATTTACGAGCAATGGCACGGTAACCACCAGCAGATGGTTCAAGCTCCAACATACGCTCAGCGATTTTCGTGAACATTGGGTTGTCGGTACAATCATCCAATTCTCCGTCTTCGCTCATTCTTTCTTTCTGCAACATTTTCGCTGCACGACCTAACCATTTCTTGTTGTCGTAATTCGCTTGGAAGTTCTCCTCGTTAATGATTAAAGCAAGATTGTTACAAGAAAGAACTGGTGAAATTGCTTTCTCAATATTCTTCTCTACAGTTGTATAAGCCTTAAAGCTTGTTTCTGCCTTTTTTAAATTCTTTGCATCTTTCTTGTCTAAAGAACCGTTAGCTTCTTCTTTGGCTTTCAATTCATTGATCTGATTTGTCAATAGAATTCTGTTGTCTGCTACAGTCTCATTCATACGAATATAAACGCGGATCAACTCATCTAATTCAATCAGTTTTGCATTTTTCATTTTTACGGCTGAAAGAAAATATCCATTAATCTGAGCAGGAGTCATCTCAGCACGATTAATTGTGTAGGCTTCTTCAAACACGGCATAAGCTTCTTCATGATCTTTCTTGTACTTCCAGATCTGAAGAGCTTTTTCACCTGTTACGTATGCTTCCTTGCCGGGGAAATACTGTAACCTTTTATCGTAAGATCCTATTAACTGATCTGCATATTTATCTTTCTCCTCAGGAGTTGAAGCATCTTTGATCATCGCCTTTAAGATTCTTGGCGCGTAGATAAAAGTGTTCTTTTTAACCCCAGGACAGTTGGTATATACATAATTCCAATGCTCGTATGCTGCAACATAAGATTTGGTCTGCATTAGCGAACCAAAGTTGTTATAGTTCTCCCAGCATTTAACACTGTCTGCCGAAGAAGCTCCCCATTTGCTTTGGGCTTGAACTGCAACTGCTGCAATTATGAATAAAGCCGTAACCAAATTTCTCATTTTCATATTACCTGTATTTACGTTTTTGAAACCAAAGGTCATTAAAGGTCAAACCAAAGGTCAAGTTTATAAAGTCTTCTGTTATTAACGTATTCGACTCTGATGACTTAGTACCAACCACTATGCCAAAACTAAAGTTGTTGAGTTTTTGGTCACCAGGGATCAAATTCTTTGGTTTAAATGGTAAGTTGAAACCAGCCGTAAATCCTTGTACGGTAACAGGTTGATTGTCAACTTGAATGTGAGAGTCTTCATAGAATACACCCATACGCCACTCAATTTCACCAAAATAAGAACCTCTGCCACTTTGTTTAAAACTATAACGCGGTATAAAGTAGCCACCTACGCTAAATTTTCTGCTATTTTTTAATCCTTGTTCTCCTTCAAAGTTGTTGTACTCGCTCCAATTGGTTTGAGTAAAATCGGCTGTAACCATCCAGCTATTACCGAATTTAGCCTTGGTTAACCCTCCATAACTCAAACCTACACTGTACTTAGTTGGCAACATTATGCTACCCTTATATCCAATTACACTGTTGGTTGTATCTACCGGTACCTCAATGTTACTGTTGTCATATCCATAGGTGTAATCTACCAATGACTGATTTGCGTTTACCTGACTGTTGTTTCCGTACGTTGCACCAATAACTAAATTCTTGTGATAGAATTTTGGATCTTCTGCGTCACGATCTAGTTTGATTTCGTATTGTAATCCAAAATCAAAAACAACATCGCTCACCCTCAGTTCTTCATTTCTTCTAGAATTCAAAAAGGTTCTGTCTTCAAATTCAGCTGAAATTCTTTTTCTATTCGTGCCAAAAAGATAACGGGCATTTACACCAAGGGACAAACTTTTCCATAATTCAAAGCTGTTTCCCCAAACAATCTGGTTAATTCCTCCATCTCCCTGAAAGTTATATTGGGTAAAACCAAAATCAGGGTGCTCTTCTTGCGTAAATACAGAGTATCCAATTTGAGAGTAAGGAGTAAGTGATATTGCTGAACCCCACCATTCTTTGAATTTAAATCCCATTGCGAAATAGTGGAAGTACGTATTTTGATTGTTTATAGAGTTGCCGCTATTTTGATCTGTTTGTCTTAAAAAGCGATGTGTAACCCCAAAATCTAAAGAGGTTAACTCTAAACTTGAAAGCGATGCGGGGTTAGCTAGGTTGATGAATAAAGGATCTCTTAAGGCAGAGTAGGTTCCTCCCATCGAAATGTTTTTTGCGAAGTATCCTTCGCTGAGGTCACCAACACCAAACAATGTAAAGGGGGATACAGAATTAACCTGGCCTTTAACGATGAAAGGAAAAATGAAAAGTGCAACTAATATTTTACGCATTTAACTCTGCTATGTAATTCAGACCCTTAAGCAAAAATTCTGGGCGTGCAAAGAAATTATTTTTTATACACTCCGCAAAAAAAAGTTGGTCCCCTCCTGTTAATACTACGTTAAGGTTTGGAAAACGCTTTTTGTACTCATTTATTACCCCATCAATTTCTAAGGCAGTTCCATTAACAATGCCAGATAAAATACTGTCCTGGGTGTCTTTGCCTATTAAATCTTCAGGATGTTTTGGCTCTAAAAGTGGAAGTTTTTCAGTAAACGTGTTCAAAGCTTTAAAGCGCATTTCCAGTCCAGGCGAAATGGCACCACCGAGGTATTCATTTTTTGAAGTAATGATATCATAAGTAATACAGGTACCAGCATCAATCACAAGGGTGTCTTTATTTTTAAATTCTAAACAAGCAGAAGCAGCCAAAGCCAATCTGTCTTTTCCAAGTGTATCAGGCGTTGCATATTTATTAGTAAACGGAAAAGAAAAATGATGTTCTAACCATAAGCATTTTCCAAATTGACTTAAGTCATTAAGTAGTTCAGTAGGCTTTTGGCGCGTAGATGAAACCAGAAATAAAGAAATTTCAGAAAAATCAATATTTTTTTTCAGGGTCGTAACTTCAATGTCTTTGATCTTGAAAAACTGGGTAAGAACCTGATTCTCAAAAACTGCCACCTTGCAAAAGGTGTTGCCAATATCTATGATTAAATTCGCCATAATTCTTAGAACGCAAAGAAATGAATTTGAACCCTAAAATTTTCTTTGATGGGAAGAATATTTATTTACATTTGCGCCCGCATTCGAGAGGATGTTGTTCTAATAAAATGGTGCCTTAGCTCAGTTGGTAGAGCAATGGACTGAAAATCCATGTGTCCCTGGTTCGATTCCTGGAGGCACCACTTTTTGAAAGCCCGATTCATTTGAATCGGGCTTTTTTTATTTCTAACCAACACATGGCAAGACTTTTGACGTTAATATTATAAACAGTCACTAAAATCTAAAGCCATGAAGTATCAACTTACCATTCCTGATCCATGTCATCAAGACTGGAATAAAATGACACCAACTGAAAAAGGAAAGTTCTGTTCGGTTTGTTCAAAAGAAGTGGTTGACCTTCGCTTAAAATCTAAAGTGGAGATCGCTGATCTGATTAATAATGGTGGTAATTTATGTGGTGTGTTTAATGAAAAACAGTTGAATACTTGGGTGCTTCCATCTTCAAAATCAAAGAAAGTTCCGCTGAAATGGCTGGTAAGTATGGCAGCGGCCTTGCCATTGACAACACCGGTAGTAGCACAAGATACGCAGACCATTCAAAGCGAAATTCGATTTTCCAATGATGGTATTCCTATTAATGACCACAAGGTAACTGATACCGTTCACATCTATGGTGTGGTGAGAGATTCAAAGACCTCAGAGACTATTCCTTTTGCAGCCGTCCAGATTGGTAATAGAGAAGACTTAATGACCATGACTGATTTTGATGGTAATTTCTCATTCAAAGTTCCTTTCAGTACAATTCAATATGAAAAGGCTATTCAAACCACAAGCATGGGGTATAAAACTTCAGTGTTGCCACTGGATTTAGATAGCTCCCAAAGAGAGATGACTATTCAATTAGATATAAATGCTCAAGAGTGTACGATAACGATGGGCCTAGTAATAATTGAAAAAAAGCCAAATGTTTTTAACAAAATAGGAGATTGGTTTAGGCCACGAGAAAGCAAACTTTACCACCATTCCAAAAAATAAATCCTCGTCATTGTTTACATTTATATAGATTTAATTTATCCACAGTATGAAGAAGCTTTTCGCAGTTCTACTCATGATTCCAATGGCAATTGTTGCGCAGGACTTTACCCCTGAACAATTATTAACCAATGCAAGAAATGGTGCTTTGCTTTTTAGGTTGAGAACTAATGCCAAAAAGATTGAGGCGCTAAAATTGAAGGGTAGACATGAGGAGGCTGTGAAACTTGAAAAGCAGACGCAAGAAGAACACAATGCTTGGAAAAATGCATTTAAAGAAGCCTATAGCTTTGGGAAGGTCTATTTTTTCTATGATCAAGATGCACGAAAAATTGCCAATGGTACAATGAACGGAGTGTTCACTGCAGATGGATTGTCCGTTGAGGAGAAGATGGATTTTATTGTGGCTGGTCTAACGGAGACAGAAAACTATAGCATAGATGGAATGGAAATATTGGCACCTAATATGAAAGAAGTGCCAAAAGGTATGCCTTCGTTTATTTCGGCATACGGCTTTTTAAGGCTGTCTCGAAAGTCTCCCTTAAAAATGGTAGAAACATTAAACGACTCCATGTACCGCTATCTGCACAAAGTGGAAAAGTAAGTTTACCCCACTTAATCGTCTTATTCACAAAAAATTAACAGGTCTGTTTATAATAGGCAGAGCGCTTTACGTTTCTATATTTGCAGCGATTAAAAATTTCAGATGAACAAATCTATTAAGGGATTTTCTAAACTATCTAAAGAAGGAAAGATAGAGTGGTTGGTAACCGAGCATTTCGAAAATCCAAATGAGGCCAGAGAGGTAATTGAAACTTATTGGCATGCTGACAAAAAACGTCAGAAAATTCACGATGATTTTATCGAGAATACCATAACGAACTTCTATTTACCGTTGGGTGTTGCGCCTAATTTTATGATTAACGGAGACGTTATCTCTATGCCTATGGCAATAGAAGAAAGTTCAGTTGTTGCAGCTGCGTCAAAGGCGGCTCAATTCTGGTTACATCGTGGTGGTTTTAAGGCCGAAGTAATCTCAACCAAGAAAATTGGTCATGTGCATTTTATGTACGAGGGAAATGCACCAAAGTTGAGAAAGTTCATCGAAGCCAACAAAAAGCAGTTTCTAGAAGATACTCGCTCCATTACGGCAAATATGCGCGCTCGTGGCGGAGGTATTGTTGATTTTGCACTTGTAGACAAAACACTAGAGTTAGATAATTATTATCAAATTGAAGTTGGGTTTGAGACTTGTGATTCAATGGGTGCGAACTTTATCAACTCTTGTTTAGAGCAGTTTGCTAAAACTTTGAAGAACTTGGTGGAAGGCTCAGAAGAGTTTACAAGCGAAGAAAAAGATCTTCAGATCGTAATGTGCATTCTTTCTAACTATACTCCAGAATGTATTGTTCGTGCCGAGGTTTCTTGTCCTATTGATCAATTGGACGAAGGAACAGGGATTTCTCCTGCTGAATTTGTTTCGAAATTTAAAAGAGCTGTACAGATCGCTGAGGTTGAGCCTTACCGAGCAACTACACATAATAAAGGGATCATGAACGGTATTGATGCTGTGGTTATCGCAACTGGAAATGATTTTAGAGCGGTTGAAGCTTCTTGCCATACTTATGCTTCAAGAAGTGGTAAGTATTCAAGTTTGACCCATTGCGAGGTAGAAAATGACATCTTTAAATTTTGGATTGAAATTCCTCTTTCTTTAGGTGTGGTAGGCGGAATTACTTCGTTGCACCCTGTAGTAAAACTATCGTTGGAAATGTTAGATCACCCCACTGCTGAGCAATTAATGAAAGCAGTAGCGGTTTCTGGTCTTGCTCAAAACTTCGCTGCCTTACGTGCTTTAGTTACAACTGGAATTCAAAAAGGGCATATGAAAATGCACTTATTGAATATTTTGAATCAGTTAGAAGCAACAAAAGAGGAGATTGAAATTGTGAAGAATTTCTTTCAGGATAAAGTGCCACATCACAGTGATGTAGTGCAAAAGTTCTGCGAGTTACGCGGAATTAAAAGTCCGAGTGAAATTGTCAAGAAAAAATAAGATTCACTGAATATATTTGGTCCCGTCTAGGCGGGACTTTTTTATGGAACAAAGATTTTACGGGAGAGGCAAACTATTATTGACTTCGGAATACTTGGTGGTAGATGGAGCCAAGGCATTGGCTTTGCCCTGTAAGTATGGTCAGGATCTCATTGTTCATTCTTCTCCAAGTGAGGTAGCATCAATTGAATGGACCAGTAAAGATGAAAAGGGTGAAATTTGGTTTGAAGGAAAATTTAGAACCTTAAAAGCACCCACCCGTTCTGGTGGAGAGCGCATAATTGTTGAGCCATTAACTTCTACTGACGATGACGTTGCTTTAAGACTTTCAATGCTCTTGTTTCAAGCTATTTTGTTAAAAGGGGGGATTGATTCTAGAGAATTTCGGATTGAAACAAACTTGGAGTTTGCCAGAGATTGGGGTTTAGGAAGTAGTTCAACTTTAATTTATAATGTGGCCAGCTGGTTAGAGATAGATCCTTTTACACTTTTCTTTAAGTATACAAAAGGGAGTGGATATGATGTAGCGTGCGCTGGTTCTGATCAAGCTCTACTGTATCAAAGAAATACAAACCAACCTGTTATAGAGAAAGTAGAGTGGGCTCCTGATTTTCAAGATGAGTTATTCTTTGTTCATTTAGGCAATAAGCAACACAGCGATCAAGAAGTTACAAAATACAGTTTGCTCAGTTTTGACAGACAAGAGGCTATTTCGGAGATTAACGATATAACCAATCGAATACTCAATAGTGATTCTCTGAAAGAATTTGAGAGTCTTGTTAATCTGCATGAAGATTTTATGTCGGGTATTTTGAAAAGACCAACTATCAAGAGTCTGATGTTTTCAGATTACCAAGGAAGCATAAAATCATTAGGTGCATGGGGAGGGGATTTTGTTTTGGTGACAAGAACATCTCAAATGCACGAGTATTTTTCAAGTAAGGGACATCTTACTATTTTGTCTTTTAGTGATATGATTTACGGTGGCTAACTTTTTGCATGTCACCAACGTTATTATAATAGCATTTGCTATTTTTATCACTAACAGGCTAAAACTTCTTGAAAAAACTGACTCTCATATTGCTTTTGAGTGTGGTGTCTTTCACTGCAAAATCAGCTCATTTAGTGGGAGGAGAGATTACCTATCAGTGTGTTGGAAATAACAATTACATAATTACACTAAAGGTTTATCGAGATTGTAATAGCTCTGGAGCTCAATTCGACCCTCAGGCTAAGATTGGTATTTTCAATGGTAACAATGTTAAGCTTCAAGATGTTTTTGTAAACCTTGGACCTATCATTCAACTACCTACCACCGTTGCCAATCCTTGCTTAATTGTACCGCCAAATGTGTGTACTGAAATGGCAACTTATACAACTACCGTTAATTTACCACCAGCCATAGGTGGTTATCATATCACTTATCAGCGTTGTTGTAGAAATGGAACGATCACGAATATTCCAAATCCAGGAACTTGGGGAAATACTTATACGATTTCCATTCCTTCTATGGATAACAATTGCAACAGTGCACCAGCGTATGTTTCAAATCCACCAATAATTCTTTGCATGAATGATTCTTTATATATCAATTCCTCTGCAACAGAATCTGATGGAGATTCATTGTTCTATGAACTTTGTGACCCTTTGCATGGTGGTAGTCAAAATGACCCTGCACCGAATGCATTTCCACCACCTTATTCAAGTGTTCCTTTTGGTCCCGGATATTCTGCAACAAATCCTTTAAACGCAAATCCTGCTATTCAAATTAATCCTGTTACAGGTATTATTACCGGGAAGCCAAATCAAGTGGGACAATTTGTTTTTGCTATTTGTGTAAGCGAGTATAGAAACGGGGTGCTATTGAGCACAACAAGAAGAGACTATCAGTTTAATGTTACCAATTGTATGAGTAACGTTTCAACTCAGATATTGCCTCAATCTTCCAATTGCTCGGGTAGAACAGTGAGTTTTGCGAATCAAACCATTAATGGTTCCAATTTTCATTGGGATTTTGGAGATGCCAATACCTCGAGTGATACGAGTAATCAACAAAATCCATCATATACTTATAATGATACAGGAACTTACATTGTAAAACTGATTGTAAACAGAGGGTGGCCTTGTACGGACAGCAGCGAGATAGAAGTGAAAGTGTATTATCCAGTCGTTTCAAAGTACCAATGGAGCGGAGATCAGTGTTTTGACGCTCAGAATATTCAATTTTACCCCGATGCCAACTTAAGTGGCAATGCCTCTTATTTCTGGTACTTTGGAAATAATGCGAATGTCACTCAAAGTACGGATTCACTCCCTCCTCCCGTAAGCTTTAACGCACCGGGAACTTATTATGTAACACTTCAAGTAACTGATTTTGGTTGTACGGATATCTATGGAGATTCGATTACCATTTATGAACGGCCCAACGCTTCATTTTTTGTAGAAGATCAAGTTGGATGTGCACCTTTTACTGTTGAGTTTGCAGATAGTTCTAAAGGGAGTACCGCTATAACCTATGTTTGGGATTTTGGTGATGGCACTACATCCAATGATCCTTCTCCCATCCATACCTATGTAAACCCTGGAACCTATGCGGTTAGTTTATTGGTATATACGGAAACAGGTTGTATAGATTCGTCTATTTATGAGTTGCCAGGAAACATAACCGTAAATCCTTCTCCTCAATCTGGATTTACCATAAACCCGCAAGAAGTTTCTATTTATGAACCCAGGGTTGAGGTCATTACAAATCCCTTAAAACCAGGTGAAAATGGAATTTTATTGATGGGGGATGGGTTGCAGTATAACAATCAATCGTCCGTACTTCATTTGTATTCTGATACGGGGAATTTTGATGTGAAATATGTGGTGATCAACCAATACAATTGCACAGATACCGTGGTTAAACGTGTCAGGGTAAAGCCAGAAACCAACATTTTTGTTCCTAATGCTTTTACTCCAAATGGAGATGGCTTAAATGAAGTGTTTATCCCGGAGATATCAGGTGCACTTGAATACGAGTTCGTCATATTTAACAGGTGGGGTGGAGAGGTTTTTCGGACTTATAATCCAAATGAAGGTTGGAATGGAAACGACTTTAATACCGGAGCCAATTCACCAGATGGTGTCTACACATTTGTGATAAATGTGAAGGATCTTAACCAAGAGTTTATTACAAAGAAGGGTACTATTCAATTACTCAGGTAAGCTGCTTATAAGCAATATACATGGCCCCAATACAAAGCAGTACGCTTAACCCGATGTTCAACAAAGCCAGCGTTATGTTTCCTTCTCTCAATAATTGGAAAGTTTCGAAACTGAATGTTGAAAATGTACTGAAGCCTCCACAAAATCCAACGATGAGTAAAAACTTGAGATTGGGAGACATTTTTCCTAAGTCGATTAAAACCCAGAAAATAATAAGCAATAAACTACTTGTAATATTTGAGAAAAGCGTAGACGCTGTTGCCGAAAGTTTATGTTCGCTCATGTTTAAAAAAAAGCGAGCCACTCCATAGCGGCACATGCTCCCTAAACCTCCCCCAATAAAAACTAATAGTAGATTTTGCATTCTAATAAAAAAGCGAATGTATTAAAATGGATGTTGAATTATATATTGAACAGCTAGATCCAGAGCAAAGAGAGTTGTGTTTGTTGCTGCGAAGCGAGATTTTGACGCTCACTCTGGGGGTGGAAGAGAAAATAGCTTATGGTATCCCATTCTTTTACTACAATGGGCCACTTTGTTATTTGGCGCCTAAAAAAATGGGTGTTGATTTGGGTTTTTATAGGGGGCAGCAATTGAACGATTCTAAACCTTTTCTGAATTCAGAAGACCGAAAACAAGTGGCTAGTTTGTATTACTCCACTTTACAAAATGTAGATTTAGAAGTGCTTCGAATGGTTTTAATCGAAGCGATAGAATTGAATAAGACTATTCGTTCGAAGAAGCGTTGATAATTTTTTGCGCAGAATGAAATAGCCCAATGGCCAAACCAGATCCTAATATACCTCCACAGATTACATCTAAAGGAAAGTGAACCCCCAAATAAACACGACTGTACGAAATAAAAAGAGCCCAAATGATCAACAAACCTTTAACGAAGCCGATTTTTCTTTCAAATATTTTCCCCATCAAAACGGCAAAGCCAAATGTGTTTGTAGCATGTGACGAAACAAAGCCATATTGACCACCACAATTACTTTTAACTAACCTCACCAACCCTTCTAAGGTAGGATCATGACAGGGGCGTAGTCGTTCAAATACATTTTTAAAGGCATGCACAGACAATTGATCTGTTAATACAACACAGACTATTGCAGCTCCTACATAGATAAAAGCCTCTTTCGTATCAAACTTTTTAAAAAGTAGGTAGACAAAAAATCCGTAAAGTGGAATCCAAATGGCAATTTTTGAAATGGCTAAAAAGAAAGGGTCTAAAGATTCCATTCCCCAGCTATTCAGGGCAATGAAAAGAGGTTTATCCCATTCAATTATTTCATTCAATAAATC
>JAOARK010000445.1 GCA_025210575.1 Schleiferiaceae bacterium | reverse complement strand
TTTGATTATTGGTTGAAAATCGCAATTTTTGAGCGAATTGAGAAATAAATCTTCCGTGAAAAACAATCTTGACCGTTACGGTAAATGTGCAATGGTAATTGGAGGCGCAGAGGGATTAGGTTTAGCCTATTCCAAGCGATTGGCAACCCTTGGGTTCAGAGTCCTAATGATCGATAAAAATCAAACTCAATTAGAAAATTCGATTAAGGCCTTAGATGGTCATCCCGAAAGGAACCATTTACCCGTATTAATGGATGCATCAGCGGTAGCTGCGGATCAAGAGCTCTTCAATTTAATACAGCAAAATGAATGTAGAATTGTGGTTTACAATGCGGCCTATGGTCCAGTAAAGAAGTTTCTAGAGAACAGTATAGAGGAATTGGAGACATATAGTCATTTACATGGAATTAATGTTTTGAAACTAAGTTACCGCTTTGCCAAGCATTGGCTACACGGTGAACCAAGCGCTTTTATAGGAATGTCTAGCATGGGAGCATTGCGTGGAACTAAACTCGTTGCACCATATGCCTCAACTAAAGCATCAATCTGGGTGTTAATGGAATCTCTTTACTATGAATTTAAAGGAACAAACTTGGATTTTATATGCTGTATATCAGGAACGATTAACACACCTCACTTTAAGAGTATCACTCAAAAAAAATCAGGATTTAAACCGAAAGACCTAGAGCCTGAACAAGTGGTAGAAGAAGTGTTTCGAAGTATTGGAAAAAAAGCCATTTGCGTTCCTGGGCGGGCCAACAGGTTGGTTTATTTCTTATTGAAACACTTTATGTCTCATCGAAGGGCCAGTGCAATTACGAATGAAACGATAGAAAAGATGTACACCGAACAATGGGCTGGAGGTTACCAGAGATAAGGTACAAACGCCTTTCTAGTTTTTGGATAATCTTCAAAATTCTCTTTATACCACTCATGATGATTAAGGGCGCGCGGTGCCAAATTGCAAAATGTCCAAATAGCGAATGTTGCTGCTGGTAAACTCCCAGCTGCTATTGCAAACCCAGTCCATTCAATTGTTTCGCCAAAATGGTTAGGACAGCTAATCTTTTCGAATAACCACCCGCGAGGTATTTGGTAACCACTGTTATTTTTTCGAAGTGCAATTAGCTTTTGATCTGTGATGTAATTGATTGTAAATCCAATAAAGAACAGAGAAATTCCCAAAAGAACAATAGGGCGGAGCCAAGGCTCATCGGATGGAGCTATGAATCCTAAATAGTATCCATTAAGAAAACCATTCATTCCGTTAAAGAAAATAGCGCTCAAAGGAATGGTTAAGGGCATTTTCTTGCCTTTGGTTTTAAGGCGAAAGGGAAAGATCAGTGTTCTATTGAAATAATGAAATGTCCACATTCCAATCAGAATCCAACTCAAAACATCCTTTTCTCTTGGACCAAAAATGGCTAACAATGGAAAGACTAAAAAAGCCGGAAGCTCCATCCAAAACCATCCCCATTTATTAGAGATCATAGGGCCCCATCCTTTAGCAGTGTGCCTTCCATAAGGCGCTCTGATTTTAGTGAAGACTAATGATAAAAAAGTAACGAGAGCGACAGCAATCCAGATGTAATTAAGGGTAGTAAACCAATCCATAAATGGGTTTTGAATTTTGGATCGGTAAAATATAACATATAGTCAATTTAAGATTATTAGAAGATGATTAAAATCAATTTTAGACCTGATTTTGGTTAACCCAAAGCCCTTCAACTCATAATAAGTTTGCAGTAGATAAATCAGAAAAGCTCCATAAATGATGCTTTCCATATTGACAAATAATCTGCACTAATCATGAAAAGGATTCTTTCATTGGCTTTGTTTTTAAGTTTTTCATTTCAAGCCGCAGCTCAATTTAAAATCAATCAAGAAACATCGAATATGTATATCGATGGGACTTCAAGCCTTCACGATTGGACAGAAACCGTTGAGACCATAAATGGAAGCTTCAATGGAACCACAGAGGGGAATACACTTAAGGCAATTAACTCACTTTCTATCACTATTCCTGTAGAATCTATAAAGAGTGGAAAAAGTGGTATGGACAAGAATACCTATAAAGCCCTAAAAAGCGATAAGCATCCTAATATCAAATTCATATTGAAATCTCAAAGAATAGAAGGAAACAACACGTATTTAAAAGGAAATTTAACTGTTGCAGGTACTACCAAACCTGTAGAGGTCAAAGCGGTCTATAAGCTCCATGGTTCTGAATTGAAATTGGAAGGAAAATACGATATGAAAATGACCTCTTTTAATGTGGAACCACCAACAGCTCTAATGGGCACCATTAAAACAGGTGATGAAATTACAATTCGATTTAATCTAGTTCTTAATAAATAATCTATATCATGAAAAGGTTCAAAAATCTCGTCTTATCTTTATTTGCAGTCCTTATAGCAAGCCCTGCATTTGCACAAATTAACCTCCAACCCGATTTGCAGTATTATAGAATGCCTGGGTATGATGGTCTTAACGTTTTTGAAACAGGAAAATTAAATGACGTTGAATATGATGGATTTAAAGTTCGTGTAGGTGGTGACTTTGCATTGCAATTTCAAGCAATCAATCATCAATCTGATTGGCAACCTGGATTAGTAACTTTAGGCTCTAATGTAAACTTACCTTCTGCTAACCTGAATATTGATGCTCAATTATTAAATGGTATGCGCATGCACCTTAGAACTTATCTTAGTTCTAAGCACCATAATGAAGCATGGGTAAAAGGTGGATATATTTTAGTTGATCGTCTCGACTTTATCAAAGAAGGATTTGGAGATCGTTTTATGGACATCTTCTCGTTTAAAATTGGTATGGACGACATTAACTACGGTGATGCACATTTCCGCAGATCTGACAACGCAATGGCGATCTACAACCCATTTGTAGGTAACTACATTATGGATGCTTTTACCACTGAGCCTTTTATTGAGGTTTATGCTTACCCTGCTGATTTCATAGTAATGGTTGCCGTGAATAACGGATATTTAAATCCAACTGTAGTTAAAACACAAACAAGTAGAGGAACCGGTAATGTAACTGGTGAAGCTGATAATAAAGTAACTTTCTACAGTAAATTAGGTTGGGACAGCCAGGTAAGTGAAAAACTAAGAGTGAGAATTACAGGTTCATTCTACAACGCTCCTGGATTTAGCAATGGTAATCACTTATATAATGGTGACCGTGCCGGTTCAAGATATTACAACGTAATGGATGCACTTATAGACAATGGAGATGGTACTCAATCTGTTTTTAGCAGCGATTTCAGCGGCAGATTCAACCCTGGTTTTAACAGTGAAACTGCCTTTCAAATCAACCCATTTGTAAAATTCCAAGGTCTTGAGTTCTTCGGAATATTCGAACAAACATCTGGATATAATGGTGGTACAAGTGAAAATCTAGAAAAAGGTAGTTATACACAAATTGGAGCAGAATTGTTATACAGATTTGGATCATGGGATCAGTTCTATGTGGGTGGTAGATACAACACCGTTAGTGGAAATGGATCTTATGTAAGTGGAACAAATGCTCCTGGAAAACTTGAAATTGATAGATTCAATGTAGGTTTTGGTTGGTTCATGACTAAAAATGCAATGATCAAGATTGAATATGTTAACCAGAATTACAACGAGAATTTCAATAACCCATTCAGCACATTTGCAAACAACAGTGCACACCTACAAAATGGTAACTTTAATGGTGCTGTGATAGAGGCCGTTCTCGGATTCTAATAAAACAAGTAAAATAGATTTACACAAAAGCCCTGATTCTTTCTGGGCTTTTTTTATTGAATAAGCTTGAAGTAGACATTAAAATCAATTCGCACTTCATCTTCTGCTTTTACTAACCCCATCAAGGCCGTGGGAGGTTCAATTCTGAAACTACTCATTGTAAGTGTTTTGTTTCCTTTAAAACGAACTCCATTCATATCAAAGGCTACCTTTTCTAAATAGACATTCACTTTTTGCGTTGTACCAGCCATTCTTATAGAGATCAATGCCTTTACGTTCTTTTGAATTTCACTCTCTTCAACATATTGATTAAGGTGCAGCTCTAAAAATTCAATTGTTACATGTGGGTGCTCATCAGACTTAATGGCTTCTAAAAAGTCTTTAGTAATAGGTTTGTTTTTACAGTCGAATCCTAATGCTTTAAGTCTGATGGTTGCATTATTAAGCTCAATGAGTTTCCCTTGTCTAATGGTCTCTACGTGGATGTTCTTATTATTTGAGAAATCATCAAGATTACAATTGTAGTCTGTAACATTAGAGGTTCCAGCAATGTGAATTTCGCTGTCCTCAATTACATATTTCTCGTGATAAGGCTCTTGGCCTTTGATAGTCCAGCCCATTAACAAGCAAAATATAATCAACCCTTTTATCATTTTAATGGAGTGCAGGAG
>JAOARK010000444.1 GCA_025210575.1 Schleiferiaceae bacterium | reverse complement strand
TTTTCAAAATATGAAATATCTAAACCCGCCATTTCAAGCGCTTCTTCGGTTGCCACAAAAGCATACTTCGCCTCTTCGCTTAAAGTATTCCTTTGCTTCCTGCTCAATGTTTTTTTCAAGTTGGGCTCTTCAACCAACCCAGCTAATCTAGATCTGTAACCTATTTCTTCACGTTTAGGATCATATACAATCCCGCTCTTACCATTTTGCAATGAGTCTAAAACTTCTTCTAGATTCTTACCAATGCAAGAATAAATACCCATTCCGGTAATCACTACTCTCCTCATGACAGTCCTCCATTTATATTTATCACCTCACCTGTAATGTAGCTTGCAGAGTCTGAAACCAAAAATGAAACGGCTCCTGCCACTTCTTCGGGCTTTCCAAACCTGTTCATAGGAACTAATTTCTTCAACGTATCTACATCCAGCTCGCTAGTCATATCGCTTTCAATAAAACCCGGTGCAATTGCATTTACCGTAATCTTTCTTTTAGCCACCTCTTGGGCCAAAGATCTAGTCATCGCAATCAAGCCTCCTTTTGATGCTGAATAGTTAGTTTGACCTGGCACACCTTTTACACCTGCTAATGATGCCATATTTATAATACGTCCATATCGGTTGCGCACCATATGGTTGATGACCACTTTAGTGGTATTGTAAGCTCCTTTCAGGTTGATATCAAGAACATCATTAAAATCTGATGCTTCCATAAATACCAAAAGATTGTCTTTGGTAATTCCGGCATTGTTAACCAATACCTCTATTTTAGAATCCTTATTCTCCTTTATCCACGTGCCTAAAACCGACTCAGTCTGTTCAAAATCTTCAACGCGATATTGCAACAATTCACCCGTTCCTCCAGCATCTTGAATTTCTTTTAGGGTTTGCTGTGCGGCCTCAGTATTTCGAGCATAATTCAATAGGATATGCAATCCGTATGTTTTCGAAAGCTCCAATGCAATGGACTTTCCAATTCCTCTAGAAGCTCCTGTAATTAAGCAACACTTTCTCATTGCAATCTTTCTTTTGATGTGATTAAGGCTTCTTTTATGTTTTTCAGATTCTCAAATTTCGGTTCATCTTCTTTCACAAATTCTATGTGCTTTCTAATGAAGCGATATAACTCTTGAGACTCCGTACTTAAGTTTTCTAGACTTCCGTCTAAATCTATAGCTTGAGCAATAGCAACCATCTGCACAGAGAGAATCTCAAAGGTATTATCTATCACCTTTTGCGTCTGTAATGCCGCATTGGTTCCCATACTTACAATATCCTGATTGTCTCCGTTATTCGGAATAGTATGTATATACACCGAAGTACTTAGCGATTGGTTTTCTGCCGCTGTAGAAACTGCTGAAAATTGCATTCCTTGGAGTCCAAAATTGAAACCTAATTTTCCAGCATTCAAGAATGGTGGAAATTTTTGATTTAGCCTATGATTCAATAAGTAATTGATCTGACGCTCTACCAACATGCCCAGCTTTGTAACACCAATTTTCACTTTGTCCATCTCAAAGGCAATATAGTCACCATGAAAATTCCCTCCGTGATAAACGCTTTGACTATCTGCGCAAACAATCGGATTATCGTTAGCAGAGTTAATTTCTTCCTCCAGAACTTTTCTTGCATGAAGATAGGCATCGTACACCGGGCCGATAATTTGAGGCACGCACCTTAATGAATAATATTCCTGCACTTTTTCAGAAAAATACTCTTGCCCCTCAATTCTTGAACTATCAAACAGATGCTCATTTCTATTCTTTAAAACATTCCCATTTTTAAGAATATCGCGCATTCTTTCGGCAACAACTCTCTGGCCTATGTGCATTTTCGCCTCGTTCAACTCTTTACTAAAGGAATCATTGTAAGAAGCGGTCAACTCATTCATAATAGAAG
This sequence comes from Schleiferiaceae bacterium, assembly GCA_025210575.1. Taxonomy (GTDB): domain Bacteria; phylum Bacteroidota; class Bacteroidia; order Flavobacteriales; family Schleiferiaceae; genus JAOARK01. The sequence continues at coordinate 3,144 of JAOARK010000444.1, read as the reverse complement.
AAGTGAGCACAGTAAAATGAAGCAGCTTAGACAATTGAATTAAGTTCAATGCAGCAACTCCGCTCATACATGACGTACCATTGATCAAAGACAGACCATCGCGAAGCTGAAGATCAACTTTGCTTACTGAAGCCATTTTTAAAGCTTCAGAAACTGAAATAATTTCTCCCTGATAGTAACAATTTCCTTCGCCAATGAGACCCAATGCCAAATGCGCAAGTTGCACAAGATCACCACTGGCCCCAACACTGCCGTGTGAAGGAATTAATGGATATATCTCCTTATTGATATACTCTACTAAAGTTTCAAGAATTGTTGGATGAGTACCCGAATACCCTAATGAAAGCGTATTCAATCTGCAGATCATAATGGCACGAGTTTGATCTGGTGTTAGACTTTCACCCATTCCATTGGCATGACTCCTCACCAAATTAAACTGCAACTCCTGCAAATTCTTGTCGTCAACACGGTATTGAGCCATTGGTCCAAAACCAGTGTTAATTCCATATATAACCTTGTCTTTCGAGAATTCTTTTAGAAAATCAAAAGCCTTGGTCACCCTCTCTCTTTTTTCAGGACTTAGTGCTACATTTTCCTTGTTGTAAACAAGGTTTTCAATATCATTTAAGGTAAGGTAACTCAATCTTCTGTGCAGTATATTTTGTGCAAATAAAAGAAGTAAGCTTTAATAAGTCAAAACATTATAACCATCTCACTTACGGCTTTTTACAAAACACTAAATTCGGGTTAGAAATTACGTAGAAAAAACTGCCAATAATCTCAAACTATAGCTTTTTTTGCATGCGCAAGCGATGGTCGTAAATGCTCGGTTCTAAAACAAATAAATACACTCTAATCTCTTTGCTCGCCTTGATTGTCTTTTCAATCTATGGCGTTGTTCAATTACAGATTCAGGAAAACTTAAACGACTCCATTCCAGGCAGTGAAAAGCTTGAAAACCTACTTCCTTTTCTGGAAGAAGGAAAAAAAACAATTGTATTCTCAATTAAAAGCGATGATCCTTTCGACATCGGTAAACTTGATTCAACCGCGACCAACTTAAAAGTTGAACTTCTTGAATCGTTTAAAAGCGAATTAGATACAATTCAGTTTAAATCGGACATTGATCCAACAGCATTTATAGAATTCATTCAAGATAAGCCCTACTTATATCTTGAAGCCGCTGATTACGTGAGCATTGAAAAGAGCATTGACAGCGCATCTATGTTCAATTCCATGGAGGCCAACAAGGCCGACTTACGTAACCCTCAAAAATTTGGTTCAGCACAGTCAATATTGGCAGACCCGTTGCATTTTTCATCCTTAGCCTTTAAAAACATTGATCAGCAACTAGGGCTAGGTGACCTAATGAATACTCAAGGATTTTTTCTTTCTGAAGAAAACACCAAACTCACGCTACATAGCTCTCTCCTCATTGACCCTTCAGATATTGAAGCATCAAAAAAACTAGCTAATAACCTCGAAACATTCACCCAGCAATGGAATGAGAATCATTCCGGCTTGAAATTAGATTTCTTTGGCACATTCTTGATCGCTCAAGAGAACGCTAAACAAATTAAGAAGGACATTATTCTCACCTTGAATATTGCTCTTCTCTTTATAATGGGACTCTTGTTCTTTTATTATCGCAAGCTTTCTACCATTTTCTTTTTTGTTCTGCCCGGATTGTTCGGCATTGGGCTAGCACTAGCAATGGTCTGGTTGATCAATGGTCAGATTTCGGCATTAGCACTGAGTGCTAGTGCTGTTATATTGGGCATTGTCGTAGATTACTCCTTTCACTACTTCTCTCATCTAAGCGTTGAAAGCGATCCTTTTAAAACCAGGAATCAAATTGCCACTCCTCTGGCCATTAGTAGCATTACTACTGTTCTTGCATTCTTTTCATTGCTTTTCGCACAATCGAGTGCATTGCAAGATTTTGGCTTATTCACGGGTCTAAGTTTACTTTTTACCTTGGTATTCATTCTATTGTTCTTGCCAACCCTTCTGGCCCTACTTCAAAAAAAGCCCAATAAAAATCAGAGTTCAAAGCTCAATAATCTCATTCAGCGTTTAGATAAAAATCAATCCAAAAGCCCCAAATTAATAACGCTATTTTCGTTGGGCTTAACCTTAGTTCTCTTTTACTTTTCCTTTTCAATTCAATTTGAGGACGACCTGAATCAATTGAATTATTATCCTGAATACCTTCAGCAAAAGGAGCTCGCTCATCAAAACATAAACCCAAAAATTGAAAAGAGAATTACGTTGGTTTCTTCAGGATCTCAAATAGAAGAAGCCGTCAATAATGACTCTAAACTTTGGGATCTAATAGACTCTCTCGGTTCTTCATCTGATTACAATTCTATAGCTCCCTTATTGATTTCAGAAAAAGAAGCTCAACAAAAAGTAGAGTTATGGAACACGTTTTGGAATACGAAAGATGCAGAGGTTATTTCCAACTTTAATACTGCAGCTATGGCTAATGGATTTAGACCTGAAGTATTTACCAGTTTTAAAGACAAGATTGGAACCAGGCAAAAGCCGCTGAGCAACTACAATTTTATCTTGCAATTCGCGAGTCTGAAAAAGCTGATTCTACAAGATGAAAACACAAATGTGATCAGCTCACTTAAAGTGAACAAATCTGAATTGGAAAGCACTAAAAAAGCTATTTCCAGCTTGAGTGACGTTTACATTATTGACGGCTCAAGTATTGCCCAGTCTATGGTTGATGCTGTTAAGAACGATTTCAACTTTTTGTTACTGGTTGCAAGTTCTATGGTATTTATTACTATGCTGCTTTTCTACGGCCGAATAGAACTTACCATCATATCATTTTTACCAATGGTATTAAGTTGGATTTGGATTCTAGGCATAGCGGCTGTATTTGGTATCAAATTCAATTTCATCAACATCATGATCGCAACGATCATCTTTGGATTGGGAGATGACTTTGCCATTTTCATCACTGATGGATTACAGCATAAATTGAAATATAAGACTCCCGTTCTTTCGACTTACAAGGCTGGTATTTTACTTTCTTCCATCAGTACAATTGTGGGTACTGGAGTTTTAATTTTTGCTTTACACCCAGCAATCAAATCAATTGCTCCAATAAGTGTAATTGGCATTTTAACC